>NZ_JBFRPB010000087.1:0-22483 GCF_041471785.1 Vibrio sp. 10N.261.51.C6
ACTTCAGGTCGCACGGACAAAAACGATTTAGATGTATAGTTCTAAATCGTTTCGTTCAGATTAGGAAAAGTATCTTGAAACCTTAAACGCTTTTATATTTCTGTTTTCGTGACGCTAATTTCGCACATATTAGCATGAAAACCAAAACCTAACTTTGAATACATGGGCTTTTGATATGTATTCGGTAGTACCCAATGACGCTGCTTATTATAAACAAAACATCAATGAGTACCGCTACTGGCGAGCCGACTATAATATCATGTACACTCCACACTCCCGTTCCAATAACCATCAACCAACGCATTAGTTTGTCATTGGAACTAAACGAAGCTTTGGTATGCAATAGCGACGCTGTACAACTCAAAACACTTGTTAAACCACTGAAAGTCAAAACAGTACCCAACAATGTAACGAAGTAGAATAACCACTTTATTTTAGGGTTTGCGATGAAGATACCAGCCAAGTATCGGCATGCGCCTATTACCAACAAACATGCAGCCGTCCACTCGTTAAGTAGGGCGAAATGCGCTGCAATCAATAATGCCGATACACATAAAGCAGACAAAAGCAGAGTACTATTTTGAAACTGAAACGATACGATGTCGAATAGCGCAGCTAAACCAACCAATATTTGGGAGGCGACAAAAAGGGACATAACCCCTCCAATAATAACCAAGTAATATAGAAAACGTCTTAGTAGCTCAGAGCTATAAAGCACTGAATAATATGATTCAGGTTATAAATTGCAGGGGAGGTATATCGCGACAGCTTGAGTCTGACGAGGTTGAGAATAACAGGTAGAGGGAACTTCAACGTCAAATGTATTCATATTGTATTCCTCCCGTCAGCGTAACTAATAGTAAACGCCATTCTACAGGAAAATATCGAAGACAAAAGATGATGTCATCTTTCGTTACCACTCCACATAACCCATTGCTCTCATGGGTTGTGTCAATAGAGAGAAAAGATACCCCCCTATACGGCTAGTGTCTGTATTTATAGTTATAGAATGCGGATTTTTTTAGATTTCGACATAAAATCAATAGGATAGTAAAACAGAGAATAGGTTGGATTGTTCTGTGTGGCATAACTTGAGGTTTGCTGAGTTCGGATAACTTTTAGTAGGAAAAACGCACGCCCGATGAACTTTTTAGAATATTTAATCCAAGTAATTTCGGGGCAGATCTGAGCTAGCTGGCACTTTTTGAGAAAAGTGCCACGAGTAAAACTTCAGGTCTATGAAGCCTCTGGACAAAAACGATTTGCGGCCACGGCTATAAACCGTTTCGGTCAGGTTAGAAAAAGTATCTTGAAACCTTAGTGTGCTTACGGTGCAAAGACCAGTTCTAATTTTGGAAACTATTTAGTACATTAACCTAACAACGCACTTATTACACAGTTTAGGGATACACTATGTCTAAAGTTGCCATAATTACAGGCGCTAGTCGCGGTATTGGTAAAGCTATTTCTCATTACTTTGCTCAGGAAGGATACACTTTGGTGTTACTTTCCTTAAATAATGAAAACCTTGAGCGGACTAAAGCAGAGCTCAAGTCATGCTATTCCTCATGTCTAGCTGAGACAATGTCAGTCGATTTCAATAACCCATCTGAAGTTGAAACTGCTATTACATCAATCATTAAACAGCATGAAAATATTGATGCTATGGTTAATAGTGCTGGCGTTTTGGCAGCAGGCAATACTAACCTTTCCTTAGCTAAACTTTCTGAGTTGGTAAACGTAAATCTTTTATCTACAATCACTGCTTGTAATTTAGTTGCGGAGAAAATGAAACAGCAAGGCTACGGGGAAATATATAACCTTGGCTCTACTGCTGGTTTGGCGCCAGTCCCTAAGATTGCAGCATATTCAGCGACAAAAGCTGCAATTGTTAGTTATAGCCAATCGCTTTATCACGAACTGCTCCCTTTTGGGGTAAAGGTTTGCTGTTTATGCCCTAGCGTTGTAGATACCGATATGACTAATGATGGGCGTATTGATAATAAATTTAAAATTGAAACACAAGACCTAGCAAAAGCACTTAGATTTATTCGAAGTCTATCTCCAGGGGCTGCTGTAAGCACACTATCCATAAGGTGTCGAATTATAGACTTAGAGTAGACCTATCAGAGATAGGATAACACTTTTTATACGGGTATAAGCCTATTTCATGGATAGATAATGCCGTCTTTCATCTGTCACTTTATTTTAAATCAACATGTTAGCAACCATATTGAGCGGTTAGGTTGCTTAGTGCAGCAAAATTCTAGATAGGCTGAACTCGGATAAGTTTTGATAGGGCAAACACACATCTCTAAAATCTGTAGAGTATTTGGTCTAAGTGATTTTGGGGGCAATTATGAGTTAACGATTTTACTAATTTACTAGATTGTGGATTGGCTGATGTAACGTTAAGCAGTAAACGACGCCACCACTCAACTTATTTAGAATTGAACTGTAAGCACTAAATTCAACTTGAACTGAGAATGCCAATCGTTGCAAATCTGTCTTATCGATTTACTAGGTTACTTTGTATTGCGTACCCATTTTTTACCATCTTCTAGTGAACGCTTAATCTTTTGGGATTTAGAAAGCTCACTAACTGCTTTTGTGAAATCTAACTCCGACAAACCAAGCTTGTTTTGAAGTTCGGCATCTAAATAAGTAGGAACCTTTAGGGCTGCATATATTTTGGCTTCAGGTGAGCCAGTCATTGATTTTGTGATTACAGTTTGTGGTTTTGTGACTACAGTTTTCTTACGTTCCCATGAAGCTCTTGCATGTTTACCTTCACCTTTCGGTAGATCTTTTCGGGCGATTAGCTGCCCTTCAAACGTAAAGTCGGAGGATATTTTTACAATTAGAAGCTTATTAAAGTTTCCAGCGCGTTTCACTTTCACTTCTTCTTTATTCTTTTCAGGAGAAATCGTTTTTATTTCGATGAAGTCATTTCCTAGCTTTCCGTCTGACCCTTTAGTATGTGGTTTATGCCGCTTAATCCCATAGTTAATTTCGGCATATAACTCTCCTAACTCCCCCCAAATCTGCAAATAACGATTTGTAAGATCGTAGAAAGCTTCGGCATTATCCACCAACTTCTCAAAGATCACTTCTAACTTGGGGTTAACTTTGGATAACTCTGAATTAAAATTACTATCAGTCGCCTCCCATTCTTTAGGAGATAACCCTAAAGCATGTAGATCTAGGTTAATATCATATGGGTTATACCCGCAACCTGCTGCGTCAGTTATCTGATCAGCGCTATAACCTTCATTATGCATGTCATATAAATAGTCCCAGTCACCCATTTGACCTCCTCATAGCTAAAACTGTATGTAAATGCCTCGCGCTTTACAGACGTAACTCTTCCGTATCTACGTTTTTATTATATTGCTGTCGTCTATTATGAGGCTCAATAAGTATAATGCTATTGTGTGAATCGAAAGCGATATTCGTAAGAAGCCTACCAAAAATATCCGTATAAACACCGTACATATGGATTGGTTTAATTTGTTCTATTCTAGAACGTTCGAAGGGCTCCGTTCGGCGGAGCTAAGAAGAGTGGGGCAGAAGTGTTTTAGCTGACCTGCACCATGGTCCGCGTTAATATCAATACGAATCATCACGGACGCACCACCTTGATGCTTGTCTTGAAATTAACGATACAGAGACTTGGTCGACTCTCTGACGATTAAATCTATCGGTGGTAGTCGTGCTTCATGCCTCTCACCTGAAAGTAAGTTCAAAATCGACTGAGCACACACCTCTCCAATCTCTTCAATTGGCTGCCTTAATGTTGTTAACGCAGGTGTGAAATACTTAGACGTTGGCAAGTCATCAAACCCAATCACTGACACATCTTCTGGCACTTTGTAGCCGTGATCATGGAGCGCCTTAATCGCGCCGTAAGCCGTTTGATCATTGGCGGCAAACAGGCCAGAAAAATGAATCTTAGATTCAATTAATTCCACGGTTTTCTCATAGCCAGTTTCACTACTGAAATCCCCTTGCTTGACGAGCTTTGTCATCACCTTAATGCCCGCTTCTTGAAGCGCTTTCTTATAGCCTTCAAACCGATTACCTGCGTCTGGCTGGCTTGAAAGCCCTTTAATATGAGCAATATTCACATGCCCCTGTTGGAGCAAGTGGAGAGTTGCCATGTAACCGCCCAACACGTTATCAATGTTGATGGAGCGGACGTTATTCTCAACAAAATCGTAGCCAACCATCACGATAGGAATGTCTTGTGCATACTTGGTAATCTCTTCTTGAGTAATGCTTCCTGTCACGATGATCATGCCATCCACGTTACTTTTTGCGAGATACTCCAACGCGTGCATTTCTAACTTTTTCTGCCAATGCCCTGTCGCGATTACTAACGAATAACCTTGAGCGATCAGTGTTTTCTCCATGTCATTGAGAATACGGCTGGTATAAGGGCTGTCAGGGTGTTGCACCAACACACCAATGGTGAGTGAACGTCGGTTGGTGTTTTCTTGCATTTGAAAATTAGGTTTGTAGCCAGTGTCTTTAATCGCTTGCTCGATGTTCTGGCTTTTATCATCCGACACATAAGTGGTTCGATTAAGAAAACGAGAAACTGTGCTCGGAGAAACACCAGCCAGTTTTGCTACATCGTATACTGTTGTTTTTTTTGTTTTAGTGCGCATCTCGAACCCCTAATCAAGTGACATTCGGGGAGCTTTAAGCTCCCCATCAGTTTCAACCTGCATACCACTGCTTTAGCTGAAAATCGTGTCATTAAGTTAATACAAGTAGGCGAAGATCATCCCCGGTCTAAAGTAACGACCAGCCGTATATTTCAAGCCAGTACTCAGTAACCATTTGTGTAAGCCTGCCAGCTTTTCTAACGGAATTTCACCGCTCACCATTTTAACAAAATTATCAGTATCTTTCGTCAATGTTGGATTGATCCGACCGTCAGACAGCACACAGTTTTGACATTTAAGTACACTTAGCCAGTTTTTCGCATCATTTTGCGTCAATTTAAAGGCTTCTATAAGATATTTCTCATTGACAGACACAGAGCAATTGAACCCTTCTGGCGCTGCAAATGGAATTTTTGAATAGTCATAGAGTGCGGTATACACGGTATCCATCAATGTTTCTGCTTGCTGGTTTTTACCTGCCAGACTCAACGCCGTTGCGACACTA
Source organism: Vibrio sp. 10N.261.51.C6 (assembly GCF_041471785.1). Classification (NCBI taxonomy): domain Bacteria; kingdom Pseudomonadati; phylum Pseudomonadota; class Gammaproteobacteria; order Vibrionales; family Vibrionaceae; genus Vibrio; species Vibrio sp. 10N.261.51.C6. The sequence continues at coordinate 5,176 of NZ_JBFRPB010000087.1, forward strand.
AACTGCACACCAATCCACACATCTTGAGCCTGAAATGCCTCATGCGGCGAACCATCGGCCAACGCCATATTCGCAACCCCAAGCTTAGGGCTGTTAATTTCGAAGTTATGCTTATAAACATAGTCTAGTGCGCGTTGGATGTTCTCTTGCGGGAAAATACCTTCTAAACCGATGAGCTTTAGGTAGCTGTCAGCCAATAAAGCATCGCCAAAGCTGTTGTCTGAATCAGGTACTAAATCTAAGTAGTCTTGTGTAAAGGCTTGAGGTGCGGTCTCGCTCAATAAGCGCTTCTTAGATACTCTTTGAGACACCTTGCTGATGCTGATTGAAGTATCTGTTTCATTGAGATAGGTATTGAGCGTGTTCTTATCGGCAATCGCATCGCCCGTCAAAGTTAGGCCTAAGGTTTCCAGAGCTTGGTAGCCTTCACCCGTTAGATGCTTAGCTTGAACTGGCGTCACGAAGAAGTGGTAGTAACCCTCTTTGTCATCCCACAAGCTTTGCTCAACCGTGGCTAACGCCTTTTTAGAACGCGTTAAGTAACCGCTAGCTAGCTCGCTTTCACCCATCAATTGTGCTAGTTCGCTCGCGGCTTGCAGGCCAGCAACCCACAGGCTCGCACAATAAATAGAGATGCCGTGAGACGCTAGGTTATCAAAGGTATCGTCTGTGCCACGGGTGAGCGGTAAATCGTCACCCTCAGCAATTAAGTTCGACAAGAAATCGATGCTTTCAGTAACGGCTTGCCAGCACTCTTTAACCACAGAGATATCTTGGGTGTTTTGATAATGGCGGTACACCATCAGAATGTATTTCGGCGCTAAGTCCTTCCACTCTTTCACATTGTGCCAACTGTAAGCATCGGGCTGAATGTCGAATGGGCTGCCTAAGTCGTGGATTACCGCGCCTCGAATGGCACGTACGCCTTGGTACTTGTCATCAATCAATTCGGCATTAGGCGTCGCTTCGTATTCCCAGTAGCGGCGCTGAGTGAAATCTTCGGCCAAAATAGCTTTCGAGAACTCTTTCATCACGCAGCCATCAAGCTCAGGCAGCAAGTAAAGCAGAGAGAACGAGCCGTAGAAGTACACATCCAGAGAGTTAAAGAATGGGTAGTCGACACACTCTTTTACCAAGAACTTATCTTCTTTATCCCATACCGTTGATTCCGCTAGGAAGGACAATGAGTTCATCGCCATCGTTGCATAGCGAAGTGCCGATTCAGGCTGCGAGATCTTGTTTTGAGCTTGCTCTAGGAAAGTTGTTTGTTGTGCGACGATCTGCTGCTCAATGGTTTCGAGCTTAGGCAACATGTCTTCTAACATAGGTAATGCAGGCTTTACTTGCGGGTAGAATTGCGTGTAAGCCTTATCTGAGTGCCAACCATTAAGCATGACTTTGCTGTGAGCCATCACCTGTGCAAAACGCAGGTCAACAGACTCGCCAGGTTCCAATTCAACCTGAACCACCACCAATGCGCTCAATGCTTCACGCCCCGTGTAAATTCCTGTTTGGAATTCCGCGTTGGTACGGCCTGTTTTCAGTGCGAACTCTGTTTGCTGAGCTGTTTTAGAGGTATAAAGCGTTGGTTTGACAGAAATCGAAACCTTACCAGATTCAGTCAAATGGTTATCCGCTTGAACACCAAACACCACTTCGCCTTCAATATCGCTTTGATAAGGCGATTGGCTAGACAATTGAACACCCGTAAAGCTGTGGCTTTCGCCCTTTAAGTTAACCACTTCATGCTGCTGAGCAATCGGATTTTGAGACAAGGTACATGCCGAATCCTGAATACCATCACGGCCTTTTTGGTAGGTTGAACCAATCAAGTTTTGTAGAGGTTGAGCAAGAGTAATCACGCGTGTTTGCTGTGATTCATTAGTAATCTGGAAGTGGTTCCAGTGCATAGGCATAGAGCAGAGGCGCTTATCCTCTTTAACGATCGGCGAGACTACCTTTCGCTTTATATTAATACCATCAAAACTATTATATTTATATTCAGCTAATGGATATAAAGCCTTATATTCTATATCGCTACCATTAACACTTTCTATATCACTATTATTTCCCGCAGTTAGTGATAGCTGTCTCGTTGTATCATTTATTAACAAACCATTAAAAAAATCTAAGGCTACATATAATTGACAATCAATCGACGATGAATCTGATTCTATTAATAATTGAGTCTTATTAGAAAATTCGACATTCCACTTTATAAACTTGTCTTTATTTTCTTTATAGAAATTACCATTTTCTAATGCGGCACGAATGAGGTTAATCGCATTCGAAATGTTTTCTTTATCTATCTTCTTTCCATCGAATAGCGCTGGGTAAAAATTCAGATGCACACTAAGCTCTTGCTCGTTAACAACCTGAAGCGCTTCAATGGTCGGCACATTCATCACCGAGGCATAAAAATCATTAAAATTAATAACTTGATCTGAACAATCGACAAAAATTCCCGGAATAAAGCTGAAGTTAGGCGTGTTGCCGTTTGGTGTGAGTGTAAATGTGTTACCAATTCCACCGACTGCCATACCTGTATTTTCTGGTGTCGTAGAAATTGGCGTGTACCAAGGTTGAATAAATTCAACTGCATCACCTTTTTTACACAAGTGTTCTGAATTTCCTGAGTAGCTCGTATATGGAATTTTATTATTCATTTTAAAACCGCCATTGAATATTTTTTTCTTCTTGTTAATATCTTTTAAAAATGGAGACATCAACATGTTTAAAATTGTAAATGAAAAATTTGGAAATATTGACTCTGTCACATTAATAAACCACCAACATGGTATAGAACTTCAAATAATCAATGGATTTGGTGCTGTTATTAATAAATATATCGTAAATAACAGTCCATTCTCTTTTATTTGTGGTTATCAGAATTATGATGAACTGATCAACCAACATCCGTTCTTTTCCCGCAGTGCTAAATTATTCCCTTTTCCAAACCGTTTAAACTTAGGTCGTTACAGTTTCGATAACCAAAACCATCAACTCCCAGCTAACTTTCCTTGGTCTGATCACGCCGTACATGGCCTGCTCTACAACCAACCTTTTTCAATCACAAACAGCGTAGCCACTGAAGAATCTGCCAGTGTGACGTTGCAGTATCAAACGTCGTCTTTGCATCCTGCTTTCCCGTTTGCGTTCAACCTTGAAGTCACCTTAACTATCGACATCACGGGTAGACTCTCTTCCTCAACGACCGTCTCTAATCTGGGTGATTTCGCCTTCCCATTCGGTGATGCTTGGCACCCTTATTTCTCGCTCGGCAATGACTTAGAACAGTGTGAATTGACTATGTCGCCTTGCACTGAGGTCGTACATGAGAACGACCTACCCAATGGTGAAAAACAGGCTTTTGACCGTTTGTCTTTGGGTGCCTCCCTGACCAGTCAAAGCCTAAACCACTGCTTTGAATTTGATTCGAAGGCAACCAACCAACTGACTTTGACACACTCAGATTCATCAGCCGCAATTCATTATCAACAAGATGCAAGCTACCCATTTGTTCAGCTATACACTCCGACAAGTGAGCAAAGCATTGCAATAGAGCCCATGACTTGCCCTGCCGATGCATTCAATAACCAGATTGGCTTATTAACGCTTAGCCCGAACCAGTCTCAAACCTTCACTTGGCAATGCCAAGCCACCTATCAACCAAAATAACCAAACGAAAGAGCAATAAAGGGCGCATAAAGCGCCCTTCTCTTTGTTAACCTAAAACCACTTCTACCGTGTGCTCACCCGATGTAAATACCGGTGCTTTGTTGCCTGAAATCAGGTCACCATTGACCTTCATCTCAACCACGCCCTTACATACGTTATTCGGGTTCGTGACATGAATATAATAAGTCGCACCACGGAACTGACGACGAACTTTGAACTCTGGCCACTCTGCCGGAATACAAGGGTCCACCAGCAAGCCATCAATTTCAGGTCGAACACCTAGAATCCACTGCGTACCTGCCACGTATGTCCAAGATGCAGTACCCGACAGCCATGCATTACGACCTAGGCCGAACTGTTTATGTTCGTCGCCCAAGATGTTTTGCGGGTAGCAGTATGGCTCCGATTCAAAGGTATCAATATCGTCGTTCTTAGAAGCCGGATTAATTTGACGGTAGTACTCATAAGCACGCTCGCCGTTGCCCATTTTCGCTTCCGCGATCATCACCCATGGGTTTGAATGCAGGAAGATACCGCCGTTCTCTTTCGCACCCGGTGGATATGTCGAAACGCCACCAAGTTGTGGATCAAAGCCGTTGTAGCCTGGAGTTGAAAGCTTGATACCATTGGTCGTGTTCAGCTTGTTGTAAACCGAATCTAGCGCTTGTGTGGCACGTTCTTGTGTCGCGAAACCAGAAATCACAGGCCAGCTTTGACCGTTAGTGTAGATCTGCCCTTGTTCATTCTTGTGAGAACCAATTGGCAGGCCTTGCTCATCAAAGTAACGCACAAACCATTCGCCATCCCAACCGCACTCATTCACTGTGCTCTGCATTTGTTGGTATTGCTCTTTGAACTGAGCGGTCAGCTGTTCCTCACCGCGTAACTCACAGAGGTCGAGCATATCAAGCAGGGCTTTACCGTACATGTTAGCGACCATCATCGACTCAGCACCCGTTGGCAGGTTCACCGTGTCATTCCAGTCTGCAAAACCTAATAACGGTAGGCCATGCTCACCCGTATTGGTGTGGGTAAACTCGATCGCGCGACACAAGTGATCCCAAACGGTGCCTGTTTCCACAGGGTTGCCCGCTTTGTCTTTTTGATAGAACGGAATCACTTTGTTCAAGAAATCAGCATTGCCTGTCTCTTTCACATATTGAGTGACTGCGTAGATGATCCACAGATGATCGTCGCCGTAGTAATCCGGGCGATCTTCCTCTTCACGTGAGTCACCAGCGTTCGCTTCCATGGTTGATGGGAAGAACTGGTGCATCGCAGAACCGTTGGTGTTCTGAACAGACAACAGACGCTCGATAAACTCACGCGCTTCTTCTGGCATGTGAGTAATCACGCCTAATGTATCTTGAGAAGAGTCACGGAAACCGATGCCGCGAGCGCCATAGCCAAGTTGGTACAAAGACAGGTAACGAGACCAGTTTTTAGTGGTGTGACACTGACGTGGGTTATGTACATTAAGCATTGAGTTCATTGCAGGATCTGGCGTTTCAACCTGAACTGCTTGTAGGTAACCATCCCAATGTTCAGCCAGTTCAGCGAAAGCAGAATCGACCACTTGATGGTCACGATATTTAGCCAGCAGAGGCAATGCTGCTTCTAGGCTCTGTTCTTGAGCTATTTGTACAACTGTACGCTCTGTCTGCTCTGGAGATAACCAACCTAGACGCAGGTTCAGTGCGCCAATGTTGTCGCCACGCAAACACTCGGTGTTGCCTAATTCATCATTGTTTAGTGCTTCTGGTGCTGCCCATGTGCCGTAGCCCAAATTACCTAGGAACGATTGGCGATCACCATCAAAAGACGTCGCAGGGCGATCCGCTGTCATCAGGTTCACCGCGTAGTCACGCTTCATGAAAGCATACTGCTCAAGCACGGTGTGACCCGATTCTTGTTGGTGTGCTTTTAGCGTCATGGTTTGTGGAACCCAGTCCGCATTGAGTAGCTGCTTAAGCGCATCGAAGTGTGTGAATTCATACACAGGCACCACATCAACATGCAGTGCTTTACCTGAAATGTTGGTCACTTTGATGTCTTGTAGCAGTACTTGGTCAGCTTTTGGTACAAAGAACGTCGCTCCACAACGCACACCAAATGCTTCTGCAATGATGGTGGTGTATGACAAACCAGTGTGGTTTTCGAACTTATCTAACGGCTTCAAGGTTGGCGTGTAGAAAGGTGAGAACACCTCTACGTTGCCCGCTTCGTCACGCACCTTGAGGTACATTGTCGAGCCTTTAAAATCTGAATTTGGCAGTTGAGCAATGTATTTGGTGATGCGGTTAAGTGCCGGATCACCTTTGCACAGTAGTACGCCGCCGTTGCTATCGACAATGCCACCGAAATCTAATGTGCCCACATAGTTACACCATTTGATCGGTGTACACGGTGTGGTTGCTACGTATTCTTTGTTTTTATCGTCAAAATATCCGAATTTCATCATCACTATCCCTAGCCCCTCCCAAATCAGGAGGAGCCAAAACAATTTGTCGTAAGTTGGTTGGTGTCAGCTCAATGACTGACTTAGCCGTTTGAGTCAGGCTTCTCTCACTCGCCCTTGCAGATCAACTGGCTGTTGCAAAATAACTAGCTCTTGCAAATCAGCTCGCTAGCGAGTTCTCACTCAATGCATCAAACAAGTGGAAAGCATCCAAATCCAAGTAAAGCGTCAGATCTTTTACATCCACTTCAGCGGCTTGGGTTTCAACCATCAGCGGTTGACCGCCAATTTCTGTTTTCAGAAGAATGCTCGCGCCTAGTAGTTCCTTGTCTTTGATTTTCACAGGGAATGGCAGCACGCGGTCGTGGTCAACTTGCTCGGCACGTAGGTGAATATCTGTTGGACGAACACCAAAATGCAGAGCTAGGTTCTTAGATGCCAGAGACTTAAAGCGCTCAGGCAGTGGGATATGAACATCGCCGATTTCAACGAAGTACTCGCCTTCTTTTTCAATCAGTTTTGCTTCCAACATGTTCATTGATGGGTTACCAATGAATTGCGCGACAAACTTGTTTGCCGGACGCTGGAACACCTCGGTTGGTGTACCAACTTGAGCAACATATCCGTCTTTCAGGATCACGATGCGATCCGCCAATGTCATCGCCTCGATCTGATCGTGGGTTACGTAGATCGTGGTAGTTTTAAGCTCGCGGTGTAGGTGTTTAATCTCTTCACGCATCACGCCACGAAGTTTTGCATCTAGGTTAGATAGCGGCTCATCAAACAAGAACACTTTCGGCGTACGAACCATCGCACGGCCCATTGCCACACGCTGACGTTGACCACCAGAAAGCTCTTTTGGTTTACGATTCAGTAGTGGGTCAAGCTCTAGCATTTTCGCGGCTTTTAGTACCTCTACGTCGATTTCCGCTTTCGGCATGCCTTTCAGTTTTAGTGCGAAGGCGATGTTCTCGTAAACCGTCATATGTGGGTACAGCGCGTAGCTTTGGAATACCATCGCTAAGTCACGGTCTTTAGCATCGACTTTGTTCATCACTTTGCCACCAACCACGATGTCACCAGAGCTGATGCTTTCAAGTCCGGCAAGCATACGTAACGTGGTCGATTTACCACAGCCAGATGGGCCAAGGAAAACCACGAACTCGCCGTCTTCAACCGTAAAATCAAACTCTTTGACGACTTCAACATCACCGAATGATTTTTTGATGTTCTTAAATTCTACTTTAGCCATTATCTGTTCTCCTCAGCGCGCTCTAGAAGCATATTTCGATACGCAATTGCGCTCTGTTTCAGTGTTCTTTCTTGGGTGGTGTAATCAACATGGACAATGCCAAAACGCTGGCAGTAACCGAATGCCCACTCAAAGTTATCCATCAGACTCCAAGCGAAGTAACCATCCACTTTCACACCGGCTTCAACTGCGTTGTGAACCGCTTCGATATGACCTTGGAAGTAGCGAACACGTTGCTCATCCATCACTTGTCCATTAACGCGCTCGTCGTTACCTGCAGCACCGTTCTCCGTAATGTAGATAGGCGGCATATTTTCGTAGCGAGCATCCAGTCTTACCAATAAATCAGTTAGGCCTTGTGGGTTGATCTCCCAACCGATGTAAGTGTGTTCAGCATCGGTTTGCTTGACTGATTCAATGTCACCATTCTCGTTAAAGCGAGCGACATTGCGTGTGTAGTAGTTGATACCGATGTAGTCGACCGGTGCGCTAATGATGTCTAAATCACCTTCAAGGATCATCGGCATGTTCATCGCTTGGCGTTCTACCACTAGCTGTGGGTATTCACCTTTCAATACTGGGTCGATGAACCAGTGGTAGTTCTCCGCTTCGCAATAATCTGCTGCGCCTTGATCTTGTGGTGTTAATGGGTAAGCCGGAGTCGCGTTAAATACCACGCCATGCTTAGCATGAGGCGCATTTTTACGAAGAATCGGCATCGCCAAACCGTGTGCCAACATTAGGTGGTGAGAAGCCAAGAAGCCTTCTTTCTCGCCCTTGATACCCGGAGCATGCTCGCCCCAACGGTAGCCTAAGAACGCAGATACAAATGGTTCGTTCAATGTGGTGTAAACATCAATTTTGTCGCCAAAGTAGTTACTCACCACTTCTGCATATTCTGCAAACTTGTAAGACGTTTCACGGTTTAACCAGCCGCCTTTGTCTTCAAGGTATTGCGGTAGATCCCAGTGATAAAGTGTCACGAACACCTTCATTCCACGAGCATGACATTCATCGATGATCTGCTCGTAAAACTCTAGGCCTTGCTGATTCACGACACCGTCTTGCGGCAAGATACGTGGCCATGCAATTGACAGGCGGTAAGCATCAACGCCTAAGCCTTGAATCATCTCGATATCTTGTTGCCACAAGTGGTAGTGGTCGCACGCCACATCACCACTGTCGCCGTTATCTACTTTACCTGGCGTCTTGCAAAACGTGTCCCAGATAGACGGTGTACGACCGCCCTCTTCAACGCCGCCTTCAATTTGGTATGAAGATGTCGCGACACCGAATACAAATTCCTTACTGCGTAACTTTGAATCACTTGGAAGTTGAAATTTATTCATTGTTATAACCCTTAAACCTAACCTTTAACTGCGCCGGACGTTAAACCACTGATCATCTGTTTCGATGCGAACAGGTATGTAATCACGAGTGGCAAAATAGAAATTGTGGTACCTAGCATTACCGCGCCCCATGGCGTATTCGGAATACCTTGAACACTTCGTAGTGCTTGTGTGATGACGTAATTGTCTGGGTTGTTCAGCACCACAAGAGGCTGCATAAACATGTTCCAGAAGAAGACGAACTGCACGATAGCGAGTGTTGCTAGTGCTGGTTTCATTAGTGGCAGTACCACACTCCAATACGTTCTGAACTCACCTGCACCATCTAATTTCGCTGCTTCTAACAGCTCTTTAGGAATCGATGCAATCACGTGCTGACGCATCAAGAAGATACCAAATGGCGTAGTAGTGAACGGTAGCCATACCGCCATGTGGTTATCCAGCAAGCCTAAGAATTTCACGATCATGAAGTAAGGGATCAAGCTAAGCACTGGCGGAATTGCCATTGAGCCAACCAACATGCCGAACAACACATTCTTACCGCGGAACTTAAACACAGCAAATGCGTAGCCACCCATGCTACAAAACAGCAGCGAGATGGTGGTGCCTAAGAAAGCCACATAAATCGAGTTAAACATCGCCTTCCAAAACGGCATGATTTCCAGCAGTTTTGCGTAGTTCACCATCAGGCTATCGCCAATCGCAAAGCTGATGCCCGAGCCGAAGATCTCCGAGCGGTCACGTGTTGAAAGCAGTGCTGACCACACAAATGGGAACACCGTAATGATTGCGGAAACAATCAGTAATATGCCAAGCATGACCATCAAGATCTTAGTCATGATGTACATGGTGCGTTCGCTTGGCATTAGGCCACTTAATGGTGAGGTATTTGTCTTAATTGATGTCGACATCTTAATGTTCCCCTAAGCCTTTCTTACCGAAGAATAAAAATTGAACCAAAGTACAAGACGCGATCAGTGCAAACAGAAGCCATGAAATTGCTGACGCTGTGCCCATTTCTAACCATTCCCAACCCACTTTGTAGAGGTACATAGAGATAGTTAAACCAGATTGGCCAGTACCACCTGTACCACGTGTTAGTACGAACGGTTCTTCAAACATTTGCAGGTTACCGATGATGGTCATCGTGATAGCAAAGAAGATGAATGGACGAATCATTGGTAGTGAAATGTTCCAGAAGCGGCGGAAGGCATTGGCACCATCCATACGTGCAGCTTCTAAGATGTCTTTAGGAATCGTCATTAAACCTGTGGTGTAAAGGACGATGTTAAAACCGGTGTATTTCCAGAAAACCATGATTGCGATAGACGGCTTCACCATAGTGGCATCGTCTAACCAACGGATGGGTTGGAAATCGTTAACCCAAGCGAATGCCCAACCAAACAGCGTGCTATCGGCTAGTGCCATTAGCGTTTGGTTAATAATTCCTGAGTTAGGAGAGTACATATTGAAGAAAATCAGTGACGCTGCGACCGTTGATGTAATGAACGGTAGAAAGTACGCCGATGTTAGCCAGTGACGCATACGGTCACCCATTGAAACCAACATGTAAGCCACTGGAATAGCGACTAAGTGCTGAGCCACGCCTGAAGTGATCGCTAGCCAAAGCGTGTTCTTCAATGAACGCCATAGCCATGGGTCCGTTAAAGCAATGTGATAGTTCTCAAAACCAACGAACTCCATCGCATCCATGCCTCTTACCGGGTTCCACTCGTGGAACGACAGGTAAACAGAGAACAACAGCGGGAAGATCCCAAATACAGAAAAAATGATCAGAAACGGCAGAAGAAATCCATACGGTGTAAGCGCTTTCAAATTTAGACGAGAAAAAAGGCTTTTGTCCGCAGGTTCTATCGTTGTGCTCGCTGTATGATTCATAGTAACGACCTCTTAAAAAGGAAGCGCGTTATCCACGCTTCCTCACTTACTTAAAGTAAAAACAAATTAAAGATTACGCGTGCGACGCTTGATTAGACGCTCTGCCTCTTTAAGCGCAGTCTTGATGTCTTTACCTTCATCAAGTACTTCCATCAATGCGTTCTCTAAGATAATAGAACGTGCAACGTGGTCGCCTTGAGCTGGAGATACTGGCTTGATGTTTTGCGCCACTTCAGCAAAAAGAAGACGGGCTTTTTGTCCGCCTAGGAATTCCATCTCTTCTTGGAAAAGCTCATCGTCATACGTGGTGATGTTCGCTGGGAAAGCAGCAATCGTTTCGAAGTGTTTAAGCTGTACTTCACGATCCGTCGTCATGTATTCAATAAGCGCCCAAGCTTCATCTGGGTTGTCTGATTGAGTTGGAATTGAAAGGAATGAACCACCCCAGCTGCCGTAGATACCATCAGGTAGGTTTTCTACTGCCCACTTGCCTTTAGTTTCAGGTGCAATCCAGTTGTTTAGGTGACCAAGAAGCCAAGCGCCAGAAAGTTGAGTTGCAAATGTGCCGTTGCGGAAGCCTTCGTACCATTCGTTAGACCAAGCCAAAATGCGGCCGTCTAAGCCTTTGTCGCGAATCTCTTTTGCTACTTCAAAAGCGTGAACAAAACGCTCAGATGTCACCACTGGATTGCCATCTTTATCAAAGTACAGACCTTCACCTTCAGGAACGGTCGTGAAGATAATCGCTTGTGCCACGTCGGCTGCCGAAGCGATAAGTTGTACGTTTTGCTCTTTCAGTTTTTCACCAGCAGCGATGTATGAATCCCAATCTTTGATTGCTTCTTCTACATCAATGCCCGCTTTTTCAAACACATCGGTGCGGTAGTACATAACACCTGGGCCCAGGTCGACAGGAATCCCGTACATGTCGCCGTCAGCGCCTTTTCCTTGTGCCCAAGCGTAAGGTGCGAATCGTTCTTCGTATTTATCTGCACCGTAGTTTTCAGACAGGTTAACTAGGCCGCCAGAACCCACGAATGGACCGATTTTCTCAACGTCCACAACAATCACGTCACCCGCACCTGAGCCCGTTGCTAGGTTAGTGGTTAGTTTCGTGTGGTGGTCACCGTGGTTATTCATAAGGTAATCAACTTTAATCCCTGTTTCCTTTTCGAAATCAGGCAGTAATACCTTCAGGCTGCTATCAAAATCAGGGAAACCGTCGAAACGAATCTCTTTGTCAGCAGCATTTACTGCTGTTGCACCTAGTACTAAAGCAACCGCGCACGAAAGCGCCAAGGTCTTAAATTTCATGTTCTATCCTTAATATTTTTATAGGGTAACGAGTAAATCCGATACCGAGTTTCTAGTGACCAACGTCGGCAGCAATTTAAAGTTCACGTCATGTTTGATTTTTTTTAGCTTTTGTAGAGTGAGCTGTACTGCTTCAATACTCATCTCTTCAATGGGGAAATTAATGGTGGTCAAACTAGGGGTCAGATAGCGCGCGAAGATAGTGTTATCGAAGCCGACAAGAGAAACGTCTCTCGGAACAGACAATCCCTCTTTATGCAAAACTTCGAACGCGCCAAATGCCATGTGATCGTTTGAAGCAAATACCGCCGTAAAGTGGCATTTTCTGTTGATCAACTTCTTCATGGCGCTGATGCCTGTCTCTTCAGTAAATCCCGCCTCAGAGACTAAGGCTTCATCGTATGGCACACCGGCTTCTTCCAGTGCCTTGCGATACCCCTGCAAACGCCCCCTAGCGTCGGCTTTATCTAAAGGCCCGGTAATACACGCGATATCTGTATGTCCCTTTTGCAAAAGATATTGAGTAGCGAGTAGCCCCCCGACTTCGTTGTCAATATCAATGCAACTCATCGCCATTTCTGGGATGAAGCGGTTAATTAAAACCACAGGGGTCCCCTGTTCTTCCAATTCAATTAAATAATCATCACTGAGCAGTTGAGTATGAAGAATCAAAGCATCAACACGACGCCCCAACAGAAACTCCACAGACTCACGTTGCCCTTGCTCAGTATTCGAACCCGCTGTAACCACAGCGTGGTAACCAAAGCGGCGTAGGTTCTCTTCTATGCAATGCAAAATGCCTGAATAGAAAGAGCCGCCAAGTTCTGGAACAACAACACCCACACTACCGGTACGACTTGAAGCCAAGGCTTGAGCGATAGAGTTCGGGCGATAACCCAGCTCCTTGATCGCTTTTTCAACCTTTAATTTCTTGTCATGACTGACTCTGCTAGTGCCATTAATAACCCTAGACACTGTCGCCTGAGACACACCTGCATGTTCTGATACGTGTTTAATTGTCGCCACTCGAACCTCGATACTTCATTAGCTTGTAACCGCTTACAAAACGATTATTAAGAAATTACGTTTTAGTTGAAGTGAGTGTCATCACACTAAAGTTGGAGGTGAAAAGGCAAGTTGTGGAAATCATGAAAGCGCTTACAGATTCACTTCACGCTATGAAACTGTTTCATGAGATTCTTGCTCACCTTATCAAAACAGCACTCGGTTACTTGCTCCCAAAGTGCTAACAAGCATGCATAAACTCCGTTTTCAAAAAGCACGATTCGGTGATGAACCTGCAACAGGCGGTAATATACAGAGCAAAATTGACCCTATTATTTCAGTGGCTATGCGAAATTGTATGGGAACATTTCATAGGCACTTCTAATTCTCTTTCCAGAACCCGAAACTTGAAACAACAACGCCCAGCAAAGGCTGAGCGTGAAACATTGAAAAACTTAGAGTCGCCTTTAAACCTCGTTTTCTGATTGCTCCGCGAGCTTAAACTCTTGAGTTAGTGAGAACTGCTGCTGCGACATGGTTTCAAGCTGTTGACCATGAGAAAACAAAACCTGAGATCGTTGTGAGTTATCTTCAGCCAAGATGTGTATCTGGCTGATATTTTGAGTGACTTGAGAGGCAACCACTTGATGCTCTGTCGTCGCGGTCGCAATTTGATGACTTCTTTGCTCTACTTCGTTGAGAAGATCAGAGACCGTCGATATCGAGTGATTCACTTCGCCCGTTTGCTCAACACATTGAACCATCCCCACCACACATTGATTGATTTGTTCAACCGCCAGTTTAGAGCTAGTTTGCAACTGCTCGATCTTGTTGTGTATCTCTTGCGTCGAGGCATTGGTTTTCGCTGCTAACACTCGAACCTCATCCGCAACCACAGAGAAACCACGCCCTTGCTCTCCAGCTCGCGCCGCTTCTATTGCCGCATTCAACGCCAGTAGATTAGTTTGCTCAGAGATCCCAGATATCACATCCAAAATGGAGCCAATGCTGGCACTTTCGCTTTCGAGCTGGCCAATGGTCGCTGTTGATTCTGCTAACTTACGCTCTAAACTGCCCATTAACTCGACGCTTTTATCCATGGTCTTCTGACCAGCACAGGAACTCGACACCGCTTCGGTTACAAGCGTTAGCGTTTGATTAGCGGCTTGAGTTATTTCGGTCACCGAGCACTCGATCTGCTCCATAGCTGTTGCCACCATCACGGTCTGATTGGTTTGGTCTTGCATCGCCTCGCTCAATGAACGGCTCGTGCTTTGATTCTCTATGGACGCCTCTTTTAAGCACGTCGACGAATAACGCATGTTCTCAATCATTTGAGTCAGATGACTGATCACTAAGTTGACCTTGTCGCTCACTGAGCCGAACTCATTATTGGCTTGATACTGCACCATCGCGCTCAAGTCTTTATTGGCAACTTGGTCGAGTGCACTTTGTAGCAGCTTGCTTGGTTTACGGATACCTTTGGCAATATTCAACCCGATCAACAGAGCAATAAACACGGAAGCAAGTGCAATAAAACCCTGCATCACAAGGGCTTGCTGTGAAGAGTCCATCGATTCGTGATACAGACGTGTCGCGGTGTCTTCAGCGTACATTGAAAGCTCATCAAAGTGACTTAACTGTTGATCGATTAGCTGTTCAATTTCCTGCTTTTGAAGGGAGATAGACTCATCGAGTTTGACGGTTTCTTTATGGGTAGCGACTGAGCCACTGGCTGAAAACGCGTGTGAAGCGAGCAACGATAAAGACTGTTTACTGCGGCGCAGCAAAGATGAATCCAGATTATCTAAACCTGCGACCGCTTGTTCGAATCGCTCTTTGCGACTTTGTAGGCGACGCTCTACCCCACGAACCTCCGAAGATGTTTGCAGTGAAAACGCTTCGTTGGCTTCCGCGGCAATCAAACTCAATTGCACCAACAAAGCTTCGACTGCCTTTTGTGTCTGCTCTGAATCTGCACTCGCGAGTTGATTCACCAAAGTATTATTGAGCTGTCCAACCACAGATTGAAATTGCGCTTGTCCCATCGAACCGAGATCTTTGCTACCCAAATACTCAACATAAAGCTCTAATACCTGCTCTATCTTATCGATAGTCAACAAACCTGTTTGAGTGATGTTGTTAAGCATGGCTTCCATTTGTGAACCAGCTACGCCCTTACCTTCGAACCAGTTCAATTGCTGCTGATATAGCTCGATGTTGTTTAATACGGTTTGTTTCAGTGGCTCAAGTTCATCAATATAGTTAGCGGATAAGTAGGGTGTGGTGCTGCGATTAATGTCCAGAAATCGGATGGTTAACGTTGAAGATTGAAGCATTAATGGCGTAGCTTGCTGGGTGATGTTTTCGATTCGAGTGGTGATGTCTTTATTGCTACTGATGCTTAACCATGCAGAACCCAGCATGATCACAATCAGTACGAAGAAACCTAAATAAACTCGAGACACGATGGAAGAAAGTCTCATAGTAAATCCCTGATCTAGTGGCGAAAAAAAGGGCACAAAAATGTGCCCAAGAATGGAGTTAATTGAAACGTGCCCTAATCAATCTGCCTTTAGGGCTAAAATGGACAGTATTTACGTACTATTGAAAAGCATGGATATTCGAAAGCATGGCTCTTTGAAAATATGCCGAATTCAAATAGCCGCTCTTTCTATATCGGTGATTACCACCAAGCTTCAAACATTGCGCCGAACGACAATGTGTCAACATTCGTTGTCTTCACTGTGTTGCCTTTGGTTTCTACATCACCCACGGTTGTGTAGAAACGAAGCATTGGACGGCTCCAAGGTAAGCCACCTAGAGAAACGTTTTGAGAAAGCGTTACTTTCCATGCGTTCTCTTCACCGTCGTCATCGTAATCAACCATGCCGTAGCCCGCTTCTAACCATGTAGAATGAACATCATCCCATTGGTACTGTGGACGAACGATACCAGCGTATTCCGTGTTCTCGCGGTCTAGATCAGAACCAGAGTTGTCTTTGTACGACACTAAGTAATCGATGATGAAGTTATCTGTTGCTGCGTAGCTACCTTCAACACTTGCGTACAAAGTTTGGTAGTCACCTTTTAGGTCAAACACTGATGAATCCGCACCGTCACCATACTTAACAACCAACTTGTTAGACTCACCCAAGCCTAAGGTTGCACCTACCAGGTATGCCGTTTCGTCACTGACTTTTTGTCCTTGAGTCACGACAGGCTGCATTGAATCTGTCACTGGATCGTATACGTACTCAGTCGTCGTAGACGTATCCGCTTCGCTCGATGCAAAACCGTAGTTCGCGTAAAAATCCAGATTACCAATACCTGCGTCAATACTGTGTAGCTTCGCTGTCACGGCGTATCGGCCATTGTCATTTACGAGGCCGCCTTTCACTTGGCCAACAAAGCCCATATCTAGCTTAGCGCCGCCGAAATCTAGGTTGTTAAAGCCAGCGCCTTGACCATCGTGTGTCATCCAGAAGTAATCGTTCAAACCTTGTTGCGGACGTTGATGGAAGTCACGACCAGCCCACATGTAAAGCTCAGGCTGGCTTTCAAATACATTGGTTACACCAGCGTACATTTTTTTCATGCTCAGGCCACCGTCATCAGCCCATGCGTCTGCTTCCCAGTGATCAGCCATGAATACGATGTCCCAGATAGCACCGTTGTCAGCTTGGAAAAGCTTAGCTAACTGAACTTCACCACCATTGGCTTCGTTACCTAAACGACCAACTGAGCGACCTGTTGTACCGATGTCTACGTAGCGCTCATCACCACTTTTGTAGTGAGCGCCGTAACGAGCGTAACCAGAGAAGACGATACCGTCTGGCACAGTTGTTTCTGAAGTTAGAACCGCTTGTTGCTGATCATCAACATACTTGATGTCCCCAACTTGAGATTCCAACTCTTGGATTCGTTGCTCGAGAGCAGCAAGATCCGTTTCTGCAGCAAAAGAAGAGAGTGAAGCAAGCGAAGCCGCCACTGCGACCGTTATTGGCAAAAGCTTAAATTTTTGCATTGTAATTCCCTATTATTTTTTTGAGTTTTCATCGAACAGGGAAATATTAAGCAATGAAAGCGTTGAAAAGTTGGTCGCTGTTCACACTGATAAATTAGGTCGAGAGCCATGAAACTTTTAGAAAAGTCATACCCAAAACTATTAATTTAATATCAGAAACTTAGGAAAGGAAACGCGTGAAATATCAGTTTGAAATCGCTTTCATTTCATCAATAATGGCGGGGTCTATCACGGATAAGTGTATGTAAAAATGAAGGAAATATGGTGCAGTTTTGATAAGTTTTCATATATATGAAAAGCCTCAAAATGAACTGACCCCCAATAGT
>NZ_JBFRPB010000088.1:0-9654 GCF_041471785.1 Vibrio sp. 10N.261.51.C6
GTGTATAAGAGACAGGCACAGAGGCAGCCTTTCAATCAAACAAAGCGAGTGAGATTAAACCGAGAATGGGTACTTAATCGCTTCGTGGCATTCGTAACCTTCAACCCAGAAGTCATCCATCGTTACCCATGTTTCCAAATCTTCTAGAGACTTAATCTGAGGATTGATATGGAATGTTGGGCCAGCTAACGGCTCACGCTTTAACTGGATATCACGCATAGGTGCAAGTTGATCTTCGTAAATATGAGCATTTACTAGCTTATGGTAAGCCACGCCAGCTTTCTTACCCGTGATTTGCGCCATGATAGCTAGGAAGACATACACTTGAACCATGTTGAAGTTCAGGCCTAGGGGTACATCGCAAGAGCGCTGAGTGCTGTTTAGGTACAGAGTATCACCAAGTAGTGAGAAGTGATGGCTGTACATACACGGACGCAAACATCCCATGTGGAACTCACCTGGGTTGTAGAAGTTTAAGATCTCGCCGCGGTCATCAATACCGTTAGTTAGATCATCAACAATCTTCTTCAGTTGGTCGATATGACCGCCGTCAGGTTTTGCCCATGCACGTCCTTGAACGCCATAAACACGGCCCATGTCATCTTCACCCTTGCGGTAAGGGTTATTCAGCCATGCTTCATTCAGGTTAGAATTCGCATCCCAAGTTTTAGTCCCTAGCTTACGAAAATCTTCAGCATTGTCGTAACCACGGATATAGCCAAGCAGCTCAGCAACTGCGGCTTTCCAAAAACTCTTACGCGTTGTTACCAGTGGGAATTGGTTATTACCAACATCATATTCAAGGTCAGCATTGATCACGGTTAGGCAACGCTTGCCCGTGCGTTCATTTTCAATCCAAGTACCGTCATCAACGATACGCTGACAGAGATCTAAATACTGTTTCACACCAATTCCTTACTTCGTTTGTTGTGGTAATTCGTCTTTGTAGTGACCACGCTTGTATGCCCACACCATCATCAGCACACCGATGATAACCATTGGCAGTGACAAAATTTGTCCCATAGAGATAAATCCACCGAACAAACCTAGGTGAGCATCAGGTTCACGTACGTATTCTACTAAGAAGCGGAATGTACCATATCCAGCTAGGAATAACCCTGATACAGAACCAAGAGGACGCGGCTTTTTGATAAACCAGTTCAAGATGAAGAACAGCACGATACCTTCAAGCGCCATCTCGTAAAGTTGAGATGGGTGACGAGGAAGTGGACCACCGTTAGGGAACACAATCGCCCATGGCACATCAGTCACACGGCCCCAAAGCTCGCTGTTCATGAAGTTACCTAGACGGCCCATACCTAAACCAAATGGGACGAGTGGTGCAATCATGTCTGCCACGCCAAAGAAGGTGCGACCATTCTTTTTCGCATACCAGAACATTGCGGTGATAACACCCAGCAAGCCACCGTGGAAAGACATACCGCCAGTCCATACCTTAAATAGGTACAGTGGGTCTGCTAGGAAAAGGTCAAAGTTGTAGAAAAGTACGTAGCCAATACGACCACCCAACACCACACCTAGAAAGCCAGCAAACAGTAAGTCTGATACTTGCTCTCGAGTCCAACCACTACCCGGTTGATCAGCTCGGCGATTTGCTAACCAAAGAGCAAACATAAAACCGACAAGGTACATTAGGCCGTACCAACGAACTGAGATTGGTCCTAGTTCAATAAGAACAGGATCGATATTTGGGAATTCGATAAAACCCTGAGACATACTTGGCTCTCTATCTAAATTGATTAACGGTTAGCTCAATGACTAACAGAAAAGACACTACAGCAGCATTGTGGCTGCTATAAACATTAAAAATACCGCAAAGAATTTCTTCAGCACAGGGGTTGGCAATTGAGTGGCTAGTTTCGCACCCACTCGAGTGGTCAAAACTGAGGTACAAGATATCGCGATCAAAGCCGGTAGATAAACATAACCCAAGCTATACGCAGGAAGATCATCGACAGAAGATCCATGCCAAATGAAACCTAGCATTCCCGAAATCGCGATAACACAACCGCATACCGAAGATGAGCCGACGGCTTTACGCATTTCCACACCGTGATGGTTAAGGAAAGGTACCGATAAAGACCCACCGCCAATGCCCGCTAAGCTTGATACCAAACCAATCCCGCCGCCACACAACACGGTTTTAGCTGAACCCGGCATCGATTTTTGGCTCTTGGAGCGAATCGACAATAGCATTTGCAACGCCAACACCAAAACAATCACACCAAAGACTTTTGGTAAGTATTGAGCTGGAATTACATCGGCCACGAAAGAGCCGAGGAAGCCACCTATCACCACACCTGGCATCAACCATTTAACGACAAACATCTCTACGTTACCCAACTTTAGATGGTTAATCGCAGACGATCCCGACGTAACGATGATGGTTGATAGCGAAGTAGCCAATGCCATTTGCATCGCAAACTCTTGGGGGATACCCGCTTTAGGAAGCAAAAACAGTAAGGCAGGAACAACCAGCAAACCACCACCAATGCCTAGCAAGCCTGCTAAAACACCAACAATAGCACCAAGGCCCGCTAACAAGCCTATCAGTTCATATGACACGTTAAATCCTATTTTTTACCTGCTCGAATGAAGCCTGTAAATTCACGCTCTTCGAAATAGTTCAGCATCATACTATAGATGTCACTACCATACGGTTTTGAAAGTGCCTTATTTGCCAAATCCTGTAATTCAGCCAAGTTCGATTGACGAATCAAATATTTGGTTCTTGCGACATTCGAGGTATTCATACTTAACGTCTCATACCCCAATCCAATCAATAGCAGCGCGCCCATCGGGTCACCGGCTAACTCGCCACAAATACAAACAGGTAATTGATATTGCTTACAAGTATCATGAATTTGTTTTAATGCCATGATCACCGCAGGGTGCATTGATTCATAGACATCGGATACTCGTGAATTGTTCCGATCAACCGCTAATAAATATTGGGTTAAGTCGTTGGTACCGACTGAAACAAAGTCGACCTTATGCGCAATCAGCGGCAGTATGTACAGCATGGATGGCACTTCAATCATGATACCAACGCGAGGCATACGCACTCGGTTATCAAGCTCATGCACTTCATCATACGCTTGTTCAATCAACTGTAGCGCGTCATCCAACTCCTGTGCACCAGAGATCATCGGCAGCAAAATACTCAAGTTATGGCTTTCACAGCTCGCACGTAGCATGGCACGTAACTGAATAATAAAGATGTCAGGATGATCGAGCGTAAACCGAATACCACGCCAACCAAGGAATGGATTGTCCTCTTCGATAGGAAAATACGGTAAGGCCTTATCACCACCGATATCGAGTGTACGCATCACCACTTGTTTCTCTGGGTAGCTTGCCAGTACAGAACGATACTGCTTGAATTGTTCATCCTCTGACGGGAATCTTTGCTGCAACAAGAAAGAAATTTCAGTTCGATACAGCCCTACGCCATCAACGCCTTGGTTGATAGCGATGTTAGTGTCTGCACTTAAACCCGCATTAAGCAGAATCTCGACTTGCTTGTTGTCTTGCGTTTTTGCCGGTAGGTACAGCTCGCGATTGACCATAGAGGAGAGCTCACTCTCTTCTAGAATAAGCCCTCGATACTCTTTGAGCAGGCTTTTAGTCGGCTCAATAAAGATCTCACCGCTATACCCATCAACAATCGCTCGCTTGCCATTAGCTTGAGCTAGGTTGAGGTTTACCCCCATGACGGAAGGTATGCCAAGCGCTCGAGATAAAATCGCTGCGTGCGAGTTCGCCGCCCCTTCCAAGGAAATCACCGCTAAGAGCTTTTCTTTGGGAATAGACGCTAATACCGAAGCGGTTAACTCACGAACCACTAGGATAATCGGCTTATCTAACGTGCGAAGTTCATGTTCAGAGTTGTGGAGGAAATAGAGCAGCCTTTGTCCGAGCTCTCGGATGTCTTGTGCTCTCTCACGAAGATACACGTCCGACATACGAGCAAAGCGATTAGAATAACTCTCTACAACCTGTCTTAGTGCCCAATCGGCTTTATCGCCTTTCTGGATTTGGCTTTTTAGATCCTTACGCAGCATAGGATCGTTGAGTAAGTGAGTAAACAGGTCAAAGATCGCCAACGCATCTTTATTGATTTCGCTATCTAAGCGCTTTCGCATGCGCTTAAAGTCATTGAGGGCGTTTTCAACCGCTACCGCCAACAACTCATGCTCTCTCTCTATATTGAGCGTCGAAGCAGGATAAACATCGGTGAGTTCAGGCTGAGTGTTGTCCCACCATAAGTCACCAATCGCCACGCCCGATGAAGCTGCAATACCTTTAGTAGCCGGTAGCTTCTGTTGCTCTAACAGCCAATGGCCTTGAGTTTGGGCGTGCGCCACAATAACGGCAAGTTGTGCAGAGAGCGTGACAAGGAAGGATTCTTCCATCTCACTAAATAAACGTGGGGTCTTCTGTTGAATGACCAATACACCGAGCACTTGCTTGCGGTGGATAATCGGAGTACCGAGAAAAGAGTGATAGACGTTTTCTCCAAGCTCTGGAAAAAACTTATAAGCAGGGTGAGCAGACGCTTGTGCAAGGTTGATAGGTTCAGCACTTCTTTTAACAAGGCCAACCAGACCTTCGTCAAAACCAATGTGAATGCTATTGCCTTTGAAGATCAGGCCTTGAGTTGCCATCAACTCAAGGCGCTGCATATCATTATTGGCTAAATACACGGTGCAACATTCCGTCTGCATCGCACTGCATGTCTCTTTAACTAGAATATCAAGTGCCGTCGATACATCTTCAACTCTTGATACGTGTTCAACTATTTCCCTTAGTTGACTGAGCATGCTTAACCTCTACGCAATTTGCGTTTTCCTTTTGTTTTTCGCTCTTTAAACGGCATTGCTAAAGATGCGAACTCTTTCATCGCTCGACGGTAAACATCTCGCTTAAAAGAAACTACTTGTCGAACTGGGTACCAGTAACTCACCCAACGCCAACCATCAAACTCAGGTGTACTTCCACGCTGCATATTGATATGCGATTCATCGCAATCTAAGCGCAAAAGGAACCACTTCTGTTTTTGTCCAATACAGACAGGTTTAGAATCCCACCGAACCAGTCGTTTGGGTAGCTTGTAGCGTAACCAATGACGACTTGTCGCGACGATCTTTACATCCTTTTTAGTAAGGCCAACCTCTTCATACAACTCGCGGTACATTGCCTGTTCCGGAGTCTCACCTTCATCTATTCCCCCTTGAGGGAATTGCCATGAATGTTGCCCGTATCGTTTAGCCCAGAAGACCTGACCATGGTTGTTACAGATTACAATACCAACATTTAATCGGTAACCATCGCCATCTATCACTGGCCAACCTCTATCTAAATTTTTAATTACTCTGATTTTTCCACATATCCCCAATCGGAGCAAACTTAGTGACGTGATAAGCGCTATATTTATGAATAATAGCTAGGAATATGGATAAGTTTTGCTCAAATTCTAGTTACCCACACAATAGTGAGACATAGACCACATTTATTCACCTTTTCTGTGAATAACTATGTGAAGAATTACCCGCAATCGTTTTTTTTAATCCATAGATTCATCAACACCAAAAACAACAAATCAGCCAAAATAATTTTATTACTATATAAATCAGTAAATTAAAATAACATTCTAGTTTTAAAAAACATTAGAAATGTAAAAGATCTTTCAAAAACCTGACATGGTTAAAGATCAACCACTCCGATGTTTATCCACACTACTAAGTGAAAGATTCATTTTGAACCCCATTTGGCAAGCATTTTATCCACCATAAACCCCTGTTTATTTATCCACTAAATTAATATTTCAATTAATTACCTTTATGTCCTGTGGATAACCCTGAGTTTGATCCCTTTTCTCGCAAGGAGATCATTTCTTAACCAGTCGTCATTTGGTGATAACTTCTGATAAAATCATTTTTTTGATCATGCCTTTTATTATGAAACCAGAACCACAAACACAACAAGAGCTGTTAGAGCGCGCGTATGCCATCGCCGGAATGACCTTTAAAGAGCTCGCTGACGAAGCTGAGATGGTGATGCCAAACGACCTTAAGCGTGATAAAGGCTGGGTTGGGCAGCTATTGGAATGGCACTTGGGTGCACCTGCAGGCAGTAAGCCAGAACAAGATTTTGCCAAGCTCGGTATCGAGCTAAAAAGCATTCCGATTAGCTACTCTGGCAAGCCACTCGAAACCACCTTTGTGTGTGTTGCTCCTTTGATGGGTGTGCAAGGCATAACTTGGGAAACCAGCCACGTTCGAAACAAGCTGTCTAAGGTGTTGTGGATCCCTGTCGAGGGAGAAAGAGAGATCCCGCTAGCAGAGAGGCATGTAGGATCCCCATTATTATGGACACCTAGCCAAGCTGAAGACGAACTCTTGAAGCGAGATTGGGAAGAACTGATGGAGTTGATCGTTTTAGGCAATGTTGAACAGATAACAGCAAGACACGGTGAAGCACTGCATTTACGTCCGAAGGCTGCTAACAGTCGTGTGTTAACGGAAGCTTACGGTGCAAGCGGAAAACCTATCAAAACTAAACCACGTGGTTTCTATCTGCGAACTCAATTCACCCATAAATTACTGACAACACATTACGCATAGATCGTTTAATCGAGCCTCGATAGCCAAAACTATCAGTGCGTTAAAAAACAGTCTGGAATTAGAATCAATATCTCGCTACCAACGCCTCTTAATGAGGTTTGAGCGCCAGTTCAATATCACAGTAGCTTTGGCTTGGCTCATTACCAAACTCATCATAGGCGTTGTGTAAGCGAAGATACGCCTTTTCAAAGCCGAGCCGGAGTAACTCCTCTTTCACTTGATCTAAGGATCCAAAGTGAAGCGGCTCGCCGTCTTGCTTTACCGGTTCTAGCTTATGTTTGTACTCCACCGCCAATAGATATTCTGAAATATCAGAACAGCCAATAACGTACACTTTGGGTGTTTGATAAGAGTCTTTGTGCTCTCCATGTAACCACATGTCTAACTGATGCTTTTGCATAACCGGCCTCCCTTGCTCTCTATAGCTTAGTAGAACTCTATTTCTTTACTAGGGCACGTTGATTTTTCTCGATTAAAAAAACAAAAAAGAGAAGCCAATGCTTCTCTTTTTTGTCCAGTTCTAGTTCAAAAGCGCTCACTTTTGACACCTAACTATCACCGTCAATGATTTAGGGGGTTGAAAGGTGCGATCAACCCCGAAAGATTACGTCGGTATTCGCGCGCTAAGAACACGACGAAGATGACGAACGCGACGTTCAATGGTGACAACTTCAGGCTCAGAGAAACCAATTGGACGACCATCGGCTTCAAGGCCAATATCTCTTAGCAAATGAGTGTTGTGCCAAGGTAGGTCTAGTGAACTACGACGTACTTTTCGCTGCCATTCCCGCTCTTCACGACGAAGATCGGCACGGATAAGGACTGTTGCTAATTTTAAATATACTGAGTGACGCATAATAACTCTCCAGTTGTTGAGTCAACTGAGGAAAAATAGCGTGTTAGATAGTATGAGGGCTTCTCACTTAGCTGCTATTTTTCCGCAGCCAAATAAGGATACGGATCTATTAGTTAGGTTTATCTTGGGTGTTTCGATCGGCTATGGCTGATGTGAGTGACATATCAGTCACCATGTCAGTACACGGATCAAACGACGCGCAAATATGCTGTATAAAATCGAAATGTTTCATTTGCGCCTCCAAGCTAACTAAAAAATCCAAAAAAAATGGGGAAGTAAAAGCAGACAAGTCTTTGTTAAATCGTTGCTTTAACGGTTAAAGTCTAACCAAGTGAGTATATTATTCAACCGCTAATTGATTAACAATTTCAAAACAAATGATTCACCCAAAATATTAGTTGCATATCACTTTATATATAACATATTCACTATGATTATATAAAATCACAGAACATCTCTCTTAGGGTCTAACTAGAAAACAACGGACTACCCTTCAGAAACAAAAAAGCCACGTAGATACGTGGCCTTTAATTTACGGTGACTGAATAAAGTCATGTAGAGAAGAGTCTAAACAACACCTTCAGAGATTAGGCTGTGTTTATTCAGCAAGCGGTACATCGTCGCTCGTGATACACCGAGCTCCTTAGCCGCCAATGAAACCTGACCACCGTAAGATTCCAATACAATCAGTAACGCATCGCGCTCTGAGCGCTCTCGAATACTCTTCAAGCTTCGGCGTTCATCATTCTGTTTTGGTAAATCCAGTTGGTGATCCTCAATGATCACAGCATCAGACATCAACACAACACGCTTAATCTGATTCATCAGCTCACGCACATTTCCAGGCCAATGGTATCGATTCATCGAACGGATAGCATCGTCTGAGAAGCTCTTCGCTTGAGCATTAAACTCTTTCGAGTACTCACGCAGAAAATGATTCGCCAGTACTGAAATATCGCTCACACGTTCTTTTAAGCTTGGAACATGAATACGCAGAACATTGATATAGTGATAAAGCTCTTCATTGAAGTCGCCCTCGATCAACGCCTTCTCGATATCAGAGGAGTTCGCGGCCAGAATACGCACATCGACAGATTTAGGTCCATTCGCAGTTTCAATCTTACCTTCTTGTAGAAAGCGCAACAGGTTCAGTTGTTGATTGCGTGGCATCGCTAAAACATCATTAAGCAAGATGGTTCCGCCATCGGCTTCTTCCAACATACAAGGCGCAGTCGCTGACTGTGCTGATATGCCAAACACCTCGGCCTCTATTCTCATTTCAGACAAGGCACGACAGTTAACCGTTAAAAATGGTTTCTGTGCTCGCGACGAATTTTGATGAATCGAGCGTGCAATCGTCTCTTTACCAGCCCCACTCTCGCCATAAATCAAGATACTGACATCAGTCGGCCCAATACGCTTTACTTGGTCTCTCAAGCGCTTCACGGCCACAGAATCGCCTAGCAGTCCCATGTTGTTATTGATGCCGTAGTTTGGCCATACCTTCTGCTCAAGCTTAAGCATACCCAGTTGGTGACCAATGGTACTCAGCAATTGAGCATCTGGGATTGGTGCCGTGAAAAAGTCGATACAGAAGTTGACGATAAACTGGCAGATCGTATCAGAGCTTAATTGAGATTCACGGATAAAGGCGAGCCATCTCACCTGCTTGTTATTGCTCACAAGGTTAGCAATACCGTTGAGACTGAACTCATCATGACTAAGATCGACAATACCAATACATGGGCCAATATCAGCAATCAAGGCATCGGCTTTTCGTAAATCTGCACACTGGGTACACTGCCAACCCACTTGTTCTAACACTGATAACCAGGGTTCGTACGCACCACCAACGACGATAAGAGAACCTGGTAAGGAATCCATCTTAAATTGAGTTCCCATCCTTCTTCCTTATTCTATTTTTATTTAAATCAGACTAATACGAGTCACTGCTTCATCGTTCGACAAAATGCCGCGAGAGCGTATTCAGCGCAGAGACGTATAGTAGTGAGACTATCTTAGATTTTATGTCTCAATAGTAAGACTATGTCAGAAATAACGATTTTTCGAATCAAGAGTGCGGTACAGACTAGGTTTTGAAGCCCCAAAACAGAAAAAGCCACCCGAAGGTGTAATGCCGTTCACTTAAGA
>NZ_JBFRPB010000089.1:0-43647 GCF_041471785.1 Vibrio sp. 10N.261.51.C6
CGCCATGCTCGGCGCACCATTAAAAAGGCCACTCGATTGAGTGGCCTTTTGTTTATTGGTTCAGAGTGCTTATAAGCGGTTGAGCGTTATAAGCCTTGAACGCCCTTTGCGTTAGAAGCTATAAGCCTTACAGCCCATAGACATTGAACCCTATAAACCTTGTACGCTATAGACCTTGCACGTACTGAGCATTAGTTCGAACTTCAACCATCTGCTCTAGGTTCTGTTGTGAACCTTCAACGCCGTTCAGTAGCGCTTCGAAATGCTTGATAAGCTCAACTTTGTCTTTCACTTCTTTAGAACCTGCACCGATGTTGGTTAGGTCAATGAAGAACTCGTCGAACAGACCAGAGAAGTCAGTTACTGCGTCGTGGTTCAAGAACTGCTCGTGGTTGTAAATGCTTGGGTAGCCACCCTTCTGTTTATCAACCGCAAAAGAGATGCCTTTCACGTTGGTAATCGTGGTCGCTTTCTCACACTTCAACATACAACCTGCTTCGATGCTTGGCTTGTTACAACCTACCGTTCTTTGGAAGAAACACTGACGGCTGGTCATCATCAAGATTGGGTGGTAAATGCTGTAGAACAGTTTGAAGTTCTCTGGGCGACGAATATGACGAATCTGACCTTTGTTGATCTCGTTCGAAATGAATGCGCCAGCACAGTTAAGCTCTTCTTTCAAAGTAACCAGTGCGTGAGAGTTGGTTGTGTTCATGAACGGGCCTGCAACCCACTCAATACCCATCTCGTAAGCTTTGTAAGCAATACCCGTGTTGTTGGTTACGATGCGAGCTGGCTTGATCTCTTCAAGAATACGAACCGCTTCGTCGTAATCTTTACCGATCAATACCGCTGGGAACCAAGGAATCAAACGTGGGTTTGCTGCCAAGATGTCGATGTACTTGTTACAACGCTTCTTGAAGCTTTCTGGAAGTTTGAAGTAAACATCCGCGTCAGTCACGTCACACAGGTGTAAGTCTTCTACATCGGCGATAAGCATCGACATAGTCGGCTTCTCGTTCACTTTAGGGTGCTGAGGCAGTGCTGGCACTTCAACGTGCTTAATCACTTCCACAGAGCCGTTCAGAATGAAGTCGATCTCGTCTTTTAGGTCTGAAACTTCTTTTAGAGGAATCAACAAGCCTGCATCCACTTCACTGAAGTCGTGGCTTTCTAGCGTGTGAACTGCACTCTTCACGTTTTTGAAGCGCTTCTCAAGTAGCTCTTGAGTAATCGCCTTCTCTTCAACCGCTTTCAATAGCGATTTAGATTGAAGAGTAAAGTTCTCTTTTGGCGTGTTCACAGTCACCGTAAATGGTTGACCCACTTTTGCGCTGAACGACAGTGCTACTGGTGTCTTGCGAATATCAAGGAACTCGATCTTGTCACGCATTTCGTTACCAAGAACGTCTTTCGCTTGGTGAAGTTCGTTGGTCACTTCTTGAATCTGTACAACTGAGATTTCGTTGTTCTGCTCCGTCGCTTTTTCAACAGCGTAGTTCATGCTGTTGTCGCGCGGGTTATCGATAAACATGTCTTTCGTTAGGTTGCCCTTTAGGAAAGAGTTGGTGAAATCACGGTTGAATACTTTGTGTAGGTTCGAATCGTCTTCGATCAACAAACCACTTTCTACAAAGCTATCAATCTGTTTACGCCATGTGTCTACCACAGTGTAAACGTAGTGTGCGCCTTTAATACGGCCTTCTACTTTCAATGAGTCGACTTTCGCATCAACCAATTCAGGTAGGTCGTAGTAAGCTGAGTTATCTTTCAGGTTAAGTGGGAACTTGTTGCCCGCGTTGGTGATTTCGTACTCATCACGACACGCTTGGCTACAACGACCACGGTTACCTGAGTTACCCACACTTACTGAGCTTGAGTAACATTGACCAGAGAATGCGATACACAGAGCGCCGTGTACGAACACTTCGGTTAATACGTCGTGATCGTGTGCCACTTCCGTCAGCATCTTGATTTCAGGCAGGTTCAACTCACGAGACAAGTTAACGCGCGTCGCGCCAATCTTAGACAAGAACTTAATCTGACCTTCGTTGTGCGTAGTTAACTGAGTCGACGCGTGAACGTCTAACGATGGGAAATGCTTCTTAACCAGGTTGAATAAACCCAAGTCTTGAACAATGATGCCGTCCACTTTGGTGTTCACAAGCTGGTTCAGCAGTTTGGTGATGCTCTTAGTCTCGTGCTCCAGTAGCACAACGTTAAGAGTCAGGAACACTTCACAGCCGTATTCATGAGCAAGGCGAATCACACCATTCAATTCGTCTAACGACAGGTTAGAGGCTCTGTTACGAGCGTTGAATGTGTCTAAACCACAATAAACTGCATTAGCACCCGCTACGATGGCGGCTTTTATCGCTTCTACATCGCCACCTGGGGCTAATAACTCAATTTTTCTGCTCATTTTTGAAGTCGCTCACTTACTTATAATTTTTAAGCCGCGTATTCTACCCACATCACGATCTCTTTACCACCGTACAACACTTTTCAAACTAAATGACCTCAATAATGCCGAACGAATCCGATCTACCTATCCTTTATTCTTTACGCCGTTGCCCTTATGCAATGCGCGGACGAATGGGCATCGCACTATCACAGCAAAAAGTGTTACTTCGAGAAATCGTTACCAAAGACAAGCCTAGCGAACTATTGGCCAGTTCGCCAAAAGGAACAGTGCCTGTATTGGTGTTACCCAATGGACAAGTCATTGAACAGAGCTTGGATGTGATGAACTGGTCACTTCAACAAAACGATCCTCAAGATCTTCTGCGTTCAAGCAATCCAACGCTTAGCGAACAAGTTCAGCAGCTCATTAAAACCAACGATGAAGAATTTATTGGTCACTTAGAAAGGTATCGTGCATCGGTTCGTTACCGAAACATCGATGTTGAACAACGCCGACAAGCCTGCGAAACCTTCATTAAGCAGTTAGAAGTGCGACTTACCGATCAGCCCTACTTTTTTGGAGAAAGCCCAAGCTTGGCCGATTTTGCGGTGATGCCTTTCGTCAGTCAGTTTGTGCGAGTCGAAAAGAAGTGGTTTGTGAAATCGGAATATCAAAACGTAGGACGTTGGTTAAGAGCGCACCTTGAAAGTAAGCTCTACACCCAAGTCATGAAGCAATACCCTTTGTGGAATGAAACCAAGCAAGATTGTCTTTTTGGTGGATAATGGTAATTCAAAGATAGAGAAAGCGTAGTAATCAAGGTAAGTACGTGACACTGTATCTTCTTTGTAATGAGCAGATATTCAAAGGCTTAACTGGGTTTCCGTTGTCTCTTTACCGGTAACTACTGTCTCTTAACTAGCGACCACAGTCTAAGCTAAGCCTTTTGTTCATTTTAAACCAATCACTTAATCGCAATCGAAATCTCGACTTCAGTTTCACCTTTGTAGAATTCGAAATCTGTTGTGTAAGCTCGAACATGTGGGCAGTCTGCTGCGTTGAAATACGCCCACACTTCACCCCATAGGTCGATCACAGCTTGCGGTAATTCACCCTCAGCAGAAAACGTTAAGTACTTGCCTGCTTCGATATTGGTTTCAACTAGATTATCTAAACTATTATCGGTAAGCGCATTGGTACACGCGATAACATCAAACTCGCCCGTAAAATCTGACTCGTAGTTGGTGTAAACGCCGTATACCTTTGAGTCTGGGGTCAGCTTAGGAAAAGCTTGTTCGAAAAAGCCTTGCCACAATTGCCCAATTTGCGCCTTAGCCGGATCAACCTCATCGGTATTGTTGGTTCTTACCGAGAAACCATATGCTTTTACCGCTTCTAATATTTGTTCTTTCACTCTTCTATTTCCTAAGCCATTTTCTTAAACCAGAAGGTTCAGTACGCGTTGAATCGAATTCTAATCTTGAATCTCTTTGTGTCCACATTTTTCACAGACAAGGTGACGAGAAAACTCATCCATTGACGCGACAAACGGGCCAAGGAACCAACCTTTTATCATGCCTGCCCAAAACTCACTTCGCTTTTGGTTAGGTTTGTCTGCAAACGCACTCGTCTTTCTGACCAACACAACAACATGTTGTGTCTCTTCTCTGCACGCGGTGCAATAGCATTGTTCTATGGTTCTATTCATTTGAAAGCCTATGACGTTTTGAATGAAACATGCTGAAAGTGAGGGTTGTCGACACAGACATCCAATGTCGCTATTTGAGTTAATACGACAAGTTGTTGCTCGCCTTGAGTACTGACTTTAATGCACTCTTCACGGCTGTCATTGCGCTGGGTATCTAACCCGACACATTCAATCTGCTCGCCAGACTTCAGCGTTAACTTGATTGGGTATCGGTGCATACACACAATTTCAATATAATCGTAATCGTTGCAACTAATCATAATACCCCTCCAATTCATCCACCACGCTAATGCGACACGCCATACTATGCAATATGCATATAATCAATAAGTTACTCGTATCACAATCGCATTGCCATAATCAGATTATTGAGTAATTTGTTAAATTTAATCTCGTTCTCACCATTCACATTTCATCTGTGAACGACAATTTAAGGCTTCAAGAATCCTTTCCAATAATGGTACAAACCACCAATGTCTGAAGAACACATTAGCGACATTGCGCCTTTGATTTGTTCTTCGCTCCATTCCCACCATTTCATTTCTAGCAACTGAGCGATTTCAGTCTCATTGAAACGATAACGGATATGGCGTGCTGGGTTTGAACCGACAATCGAGTATGGCGCGACATCTTTAGTCACAACCGCTCGACTTGCGATGATGGCTCCGTCACCAACCTTAACACCACTCATGATCATGGCTTCTGTACCAATCCACACATCGTTACCAATCACGGTATCACCAAAGCGTTCAAAGCCGTCTATCGCACCTTCAAACTTCTCATCGTCTTGATAGAAAAACGGGAAGGTACTCACCCACTGATTTTGGTGGCCTTGGTTGCCCGCCATCATAAACACAGCGCCAGAACCAATCGAACAATAGCTGCCGATGATCAGCTTATCGATGTCGGTTCTATCCGGTAATAGCTGTGCTCGCCCACGATGATGTTTGGGTTGGTCACTTATTCTTTGAGTGACTTTCCAACAAACGGGCTCTCAAAATAGTTTTTCATTTTTGTACTCTTAGTTTCGTTCTTTTAGTTAGGTACTTTTGTTGCGTGTCTATGGTTTTAACTTGTTTATCTTAGTGTAAAGGCAAACGTGCCCTATCGACCGCCTGCAATATCAATAAATGAGCCGGTGACATACGAAGCTTCATCCGATAATAACCATGCGATAGAGTTCGCGACTTCTTCTGGTGTGCCACCTCGTTGTAACGGTAACTGTGAAGCTAGTCTGTCTACGCGATCTGGCTCTCCGCCGTCTGCGTGCATCTCAGTATAAATACAACCTGGCCTTACGCCATTCACTCGGATGTTACGTGAAGCCAATTCAAGCGATAAGCCCTTGGTGAGTGAATCCATCGCACCTTTCGATGCAGCGTAATCCACATACTCAAACGGTGCGCCAGTACGAGAAGCGGCAGACGATACATTCACAATCGAACCCGCGCCATCGGCTTGTTTGATAAAGGCTTTACTGCACAGAAAGCAGCTTGATACGTTGGACTTCATCACCTTTTCAAAGCGATCCAATTCAATATCAACCAATGGTGACTGGGTAAACAAGATCCCGGCATTATTAACCAAGTGAGTCACTGGACCTAGCTTGTTACGAGCAATCTCGAATAAGGATTTCACGTCCGATTCAACAGACACATCCGCACGCACACTAATCGCGGTTCCGCCTTGTTCGCGAATCTCATTCACTAGATCTTCAGCTCGCGACTCATTGTGTATGAAGTTAACGCATACAGCATAGCCTTGACTGGCCAACAATTTAGACGTCGCTGCGCCAATGCCTCGGCTTCCGCCGGTTACAACCACTACCTTGCTCAATGAAACCTCCTAATGTTTACTTATTCTGTGCAACCTGATTATTCGATACGACCTAGTTGTTCGTGACAAACTGATCGTATCGATACAAACTAATTTTTCGATACGATCTGAACCCACTGCGATCGCCACGCCGGCGCTTCGAATGGGTCTGGCCAAAACTCAGTTTGCTTTTGAATTAAACCGTCAACCACCGTGTGAAAGGTGATCACTCGGCCTTTCAACACACTGTCAGTGACCGAAATGTCCGTGACTACCGTATCACCTTCACAGACAATCGAATTGAGCGTGAATTCCCAAACACCATTGGCTGGGTATTCAGTATTGATTGCAGTGAAGTTGTCGCGCCCTAACGTCAATTCAGACGACTGCGGCCAATAGCCTTCAAAATCTGCGGTTAGCCATTCACCTGCCTTTGCAAAATCATTACTGCGCATTGCATCCCAAAATCCCAATACCACTTGTTTTGGTGTCATTATTCTTCCTTAAAGTTATTTACGTGTGGTGATTTTTAAATGTCTGCTTCGTTATGCGTACTTGCTAATGATCGTTAAAAGATCATCGACACTGTTAGCAATGTAATCGGGCTTGGTTTGCCAATTTTCAGGTTTCGATCGGCTATAACCTGCTGCAACGGCAATCACTTTTGCGTTTTTACCCAGCGCGGCTTCAATATTGCGAGCAAACTGTGTGTCCGCTTCATGGTCACCGATGTACATCAAACAAAGCTCGTTAGTCGGATCGGCGCCAAATATGTTCTCGACACATTTCACCCCACCAAATGGATGGGGTTTTTGGTTACCGTTCGAGACATCGTCATAGCCCACGACCGATTTAAACAAATCGCCGATGCCATAACTGTCGAGCACACCACGAATATTCAATTGAGAGTTTTGAGAGCAGATCCCATGAGGAAGATGAGCAAACTGATTAACCACGGTTTCCATTCCTTCAAACAAGGCAACGGCTGTTTGGTTTTTCTCTTGATGCTCTGCCCACATTCCACCAGCGATCAACATTTCGTCATGGGATAAGCCGTAATAATCGACATATAAGGCTTGCCAGTTTTTAGCCCCGTGGTTGGCTTCATGATAAAGCGCTTCGCTAAGCAAATATTTAGGTAAGTTGTCGCCTGACAAGTGTGGCGCGACTAAAGAGATAATGTCTTTTGTGATTGCGATATTCTTTGGAACGGAATTGACTATGGTTCCATCGTAATCCCACAGGATGGCATCTAACTTCATACACTATCTCTTTGTTTCGATTAGTAATTTGAATTTATCATTCATAAGCCTATTTAGGGCAATTTTATTGTCTTGAATTTCGAAATTTGTCGAATAGAAGCAAAGCTAGAGAACAAACCGTTACTAGCAAACAAAAACCAAACAGTGTTTGCTCACATCACTGCTTTATCAATTGCAATATATGCGTATAATCCCTGCTCCATTGCGCTATCGCCGTTAAAAATAGCGCCATTCAACATTTTTAATGAGTACCCAATGTCGAAACTATTTTTCAAAGGCCGTATCGAAACAAGACAGAACCACGTTCTTGCTGGCTACAACGTAAACCGCGATGTGAAAGCGGGTACTGAAGAATCTCCAATCGCAGTAATGGTTCAAACTGAAGCGCGCAAAGCAGAAGTTGAAGCACTAGCCGCTGAAAATACTATCTTCGTTACTGTTACAGTCGACGCAGACAAAGAAGAGAACACCATCGAGCTTGATACTCTACTGAACAAGCCAAAAACGATGACGTTTGAAAAGACCCCTAACCGTAACGATCCGTGTTCTTGCGGCAGCGGTAAAAAATACAAGAAGTGTTGTGCATAAGGCTTCTCACTCAAACTGCCAATAGCACGATGAGTTAAGTAATATCTAACGGGAAGATCATTGAGGTCTTCCCGTTTTTATTTGCCTAAGCCAAACTCACAAACTCAGTCGAGGTTGTCTGGTGTATTCAGATATGTTCCACATTGGGTACATTTGTAATCACCTGTCGCGCCCGAACCTGTAACACCAAAAGATAGAAACTCCGATAAAATTCGTTGGAGTAAGCTCGGTTCTTTATCTTCAGCTTGTGGTGCCTTTTGCACTTGGCTACTGAACATCGTGTACCTATGCAGTGTAAGTTCCTTACAGTTACAGCAGAACGCTCTCGTCTTCTCACTTCCATACATAATATCTATCGCCTTAACTCAAAGCACAAACTAAACATATGGCAAATATGCCACACGTAGAGTTAAATCTATATATTTTCATGAAGTTATGAGCAAATTAAAGCGTTTCAAAGAAAGGTAAGCTCTCGACTGTTAAGTGACGTGTTGATGAACAAAGTTATTCAATTCAGTCACACTTCTGATGATGTAAACCTCTTTCTCTTTAGCGCGCAATTCTAACTGCGCTTTAAAGTCGTCATTCCAAAATTTAGGACACAGTTTTAGTGTCTTATAACTTTGTATCGTGCCTTTTATAACTGAACTTCCATCAGGCCAGCCTTCAGGTTTAACGAATAGACCTTTGAGCATTCTCTTGGTTACAAACCAGTAGCTAATTGAATAAGGAAGGTCGATATAAACCAAGGTATCAGCTGCATCTAAACGTGTGTTGAACGAGCCTAGAGGGCCAAAACCATCGATGATCCAGCTTTCTGACTTAAGTATGCTCTCATGAGCCTCCTCAAATACTTCACGTTCAACAAACTCTCCGTTGGCCTTGTAAACAATAGAGTCCAACTGGTGAAGCTCTATCCCTGTAGCTAGTGCTAACGCCTTGCTGACTGTGGATTTTCCACTCCCAGGCTTGCCAAAAACCGCGATCTTTTTCATATGACTTCCTCTATTCAGATAAAACCCATAAGACAGCGACAAAAAACCCACCTTACGGGTGGGTTCGATAAACAAAGCGCATCAACAATCCCACCATTCCTATGGAATGATGATAATTCGTTGGTTAGATTGCGCTAAATTCAGTTTCATAAAACTACTTTTATATACTGTTGCTTAGTTGTCAACACAATAACTAATGGGCGATATCATCGTCATATCGCACACATTAATAGTCTTAATGAGTGCTTATTGATCTTGGTTATTTTGCTTTCTTTTTCGCCACTGTCGCTTCTGATAGCTTGCTTAGTACACCCGATACTTTCTTAACGACCTCGTCACAGCCATTGATCGCGTGACGCTCTACCAAGTAATTAGGATCGTTGTAAGACAACCATACTTTCTTATTAGAATCCTCAGTGACTAACACCTTCTGCGGTAAATCTATCGCGACTTCTTGAGCACATTGCATTAATGGTGTCCCTACTTTCGGGTTACCAAAGATGATGACTTCCGTTGGTCTCAATTCAAGATCGACCTTACTCGCGTTTTTCTGATGGTCGATTCTCGCAAACAAGGTCAAACCTTTGCTCTTGGCAATTTCTTCAAAGCGGTCAGCGGTCTCTTTCACTGAATAATTACTTTGGTATTTAATCAAACCATCAGAAGCCGCAGCTGAAAATGATGCCGAGAGTAAAATGGCGCATAGTGGTAGTAATTTTTGCATCGTCACCTCTGAGATTTAACCTAATCAAACTTACATTCATAGCGCCACTTCCAAATTCAGCGACGTAACCCATGTCAGTATAGACGCGATTCCATTCTCAGTTTGCAGAGAGGATCACTTTTCTAATGCGTCTTATTATCATCAGTTTAGGTGGGGATTTTTTCAAAAGTTAAACACACGATCAGTGCCACGACTTAGTCCCACATTTCTCACACTGGTATTCGTAATCACTGTCGACGTAAAAGCCGGGAACATTATGGTCACCTTTAAACAATAACGTCATCAGGTACTCCATCAACACGCCTAACTTCCATTGTTTCTTTTCAAATTCAGCGTCCGCTTTAGATTCAGCATCGGAAGCGCTAACAGCAAGGTGCGGGGTAAGTGCGTCGCACTGCTCACAGTGATAAGGGTGTTTAATATACTTATTATCAAGCATTTATATAAGCCAACTGATATTTATAAATTTGATACATACTAACAACTTATCACTCGGTTCTCGAACTTATTGTTGTCCACTAGATCTTTATTTGAAAGAAATGAGACACAAGGTAAGTGCCATGCATCTTGAATCAGTTACCATCGAGATCTCCCTCATTGAAAAGCTAAAGCTATTCTTACGCTAAGGTATGAAATTAACTTTTACTTTAATAGCCCTTTTTCCGCAGCACCTTCAAGTTGCACTTCTAGCTCTTTCCATAAGGCACGACTGCCTTTAGAAATACGCTCGCCATTGAAGGTCAGTACTTTGTCTTTGGATATGTTGTGCTTCTTCCAGCTGTGACCACCACCATGGATGTTATGAAGCAAAGGCGGCACTCTATCGATCGCCTTACAAAATCTAGCTTCTGGTGACTCACCGGCTTCGAACTCAAGCCATAAATCCAAATACTCGCTTGTTGAATGGCTCGGCAATGATTTCAGCAACCGCTCGACGCAGTTTCTCTCTTTGAGCTTGTTTTCTTCGGTTTCACTGGCATAAATGATGGTGTCTCCGGCATCGATTTCCCCAAGATCATGAATCAGCAGCATCTTCATTACTCGCGTAATATCGATTTCTTCATTGGCATAGTCTTTCAACATGAGTGCGCTCAAACAGACGTGCCAACTGTGCTCAGCGGAGTTTTCATATCGATCCAATCCAACCGGTTTTGTCTGTCGATGAACATCCTTTAATTGTTCAATCTCGACCATGAATTGCAGAATGCCTTTGATTTCTTCCACGATGAGCTTCCTTAACTTAAGTTGATGATTTAGCGGTGCGGAGGGTTAACCTAACGAAAGAGAAGCGTTACTCCCAATGAACCGACATTTTGTAATACGCAACACCCGATGGTTGTGGGCTAAGCTTATCTACCTGTTAGCCATAGGGTGTTCAGGATTTAACTGAAGCAGATCCCACAAGTTACCGTAAAGATCTTCAAACACAGCAACGGTGCCGTAGCCTTGCTCTTTAGGCTCTCGGACAAAGTTAATGCCCAAAGACGTCATACGTTCGTAATCACGCCAGAAGTCATCGGTGTTTAAGAATAGGAATACGCGTCCACCAGCTTGGTTGCCGATGAAATCGAGTTGCTCTGGCTTGGAAGCTCTAGCAAGTAACAGGCTCACACCGGTTGAATTTGGTGGAGCAACAACAACCCAACGCTTATCTTCTTCTGGCAGATACGTGTCTTCGATGAGATCAAACTTAAGCTTGTTTACATAGAAATCAAGCGCTTCATCGTAGTCTTTTACCACGAGTGCAATGTGGACAATATTCTGTTTCATAACATACCTTGTTGGGGTTTTAGCTGCGTGGAATGATGCCATGAAGCAGGTAAAGACACTAGGTGTCGCATCATAAATCGTAGTATCTCGTCCGTCACAATCTAAAAGGTATACATCATTTATAACTGCCAGAATCCGAGCTCGACGCCACCTTGAATGACAATGGCACACATCCCGTGACGTGGTAACTCCATTGGCGGCACCGCAACTTCGGCGCCTAGTTTCTCGGCTGCAGTTACTGCAGACTGAATATCCTCAACCAACGTGTAATGACGAACAGTTGGTTCTTCAGTTTCACGAAGCGGTGCTCGAATGCCAATTACCCCGCCATTAGATAGCTTTGCAGTGCGCGCCCCACCAAGGTTCACATCTGCACCACTGAATTTCACGTTGTAGAGCTGAGCGTATGTTGCACAAACGACATCGACCTCTGGGGTAACCACTTCAAGATATTGAACCTTCATCAAATTTCCTTCTCGTGTTCTTTAAGACTCTCAACCTGCATACAGCTGTGCAGGTGTTTCTCATCAATAATTTATTACTAAGCAATTCGACCGCGCATGATAAATTGCGGGCCTGCTGCGCCACCTAAATACTGTTGATTGATATCTTCGAAGCCGCCTTTCTTATAACAGTTGAATGCTGCCGGATTTTTGCAATTCACAGTTAAGTAAATCGACTCATACGCTGAGTAATTCGCTTTTAAATACGGAAACAAAGCCTTCACCGTGCCTGTTCCTAAACCTTTACCTTGCTGGTTTTTATCAAGCACAAAAGCTCTCAAGCCAATGCTTCCTTCAGGGCAGAATTCGTAGTGCTCTGCGTAAGCGATATCCAGCTTAAAGAAACCAACAACTTCGTTATTAGACTTAATCACGTGCAAGTGCGTGGTTTCACTGCCGTCTAATAAAAACTCTGCAGCTGTGCCAGCGAACTTGACCTGTTCATCGGCTAGTTGGATGGCCTGAACTAACGCCACATGTGATTCTTCAAGCCTTTCGATAGTTATCATTGTTGTTCCTTTTTATACAAACCACATAGTCCCTTATTGAGAGGCGGGAGAAGTTCTAACCTCGTAAGCCAATTAGGTTACCAAATGGGTCCTCTACTTGGCACATGATTAGCCCACCTTCTATGGCCATTGGACCACGATATAACGTTGCTCCAATTGACTGAAAATAAACAAGAGATTCTTCAACGCTGTCGACTGACCAATACAGTACTGTTCCTTTTTTACCTGCATTAACTTTACTGTCGACTTGCACAACTTCAATAGAGAACCCGTTAAGATCCAAAACTGTAAAATCAGAATCTGGATGATAAATGGCAACGGCATGTGGAAATGCTTTCTGGTACCAGTTCAGCCCTTCTTCAATATTTGGGACATGGACAAGGATAGCGATTGGACTCAAATTTACCTCTTCTTCGTTGTTACCGATTATTCAGGATAAAACAAGTTAGTCTGAACCGACTAGAGCTCATCGCTAGTGTCTCGAGAACCGTAGTTTGGGAAGTTGATATTAAGAACGTTATCGTCCTCAAGCGTGAATAGAACACTTCCATTCTCTACACCGGTTTCGTTCCTATCTGAACAACCTAGAAACAACTCCCAATCAAACGAATATTGAACTCGATATTGATTCGCATTGATGTGTAGAACGTCTTTGATTTTAATGCCGTTCACCACATGTGCCATATCATCGATGTATGACAGATCAGGGATTAACTTTTCTTCGAAATCACTCTTATGCTCGGTTAAGAAATTGACCAGTTCAGAACATAACTCGGAGCCATGAACCAATGGTTTAGACAGACTAGAAAACAACATTTCTAAATACTCCAAGGATTGTTTTGATATTGGGAAGATGCACGCGAATCTGTTACAAATTCAAGCTCAGCCAGCGCGAACCTTTAAGGCTAAACGTTACTATTATCCGAGCTATTAAACGAGTACATTCGAACTTCATCTCGAGGAAACCAGCCCAATTTTTCGTAAAACTGTTGAGCATTGATGTTGTCGTTATAGACAAACAAGTGGGTCTTCGGGATACCTAACCCTGCAAGGGCGTTGACCGCCTCTGCGACAAGCTTACAACCTAACTTTTGCCCTCTGAAGTTGGCCGAGACAGCTAAATGTTGTAAATACCCACGACGTCCATCCGTACCGACCAACACAGCGCCAATGATCTCGTTGTTGCTTTCAGCCACAAAACTTAGACCGGGGTTACGATCTAAATAGCTCGCAATGCTTTCTTTCGAATCGGCATCGCGAATACTCATGCCTTCTGTCTGGCACCACAACGCGATCACTGAGTCGTAGTCTGAAATTGCCATTTCCCGAATGTTGACCAATCTACTCTCCTTGTATAAACGGGCGCTTAATACGCTACTTTTTGACGAGCGACTTGGTGAGAAACGATAGCGAGGAATCTACAGGGTAATTTTCTAACACCATCTGGCATTCATACCCTCGTTTCTCATAGAAAGGCTTAGCTTGGAAACTTAATGTATCGACCAATGACGACGTACAACCTTGAGACTTCGCATACTCTTCAATACGCTCAAGCAGCTCACTGCCGACTTGCTTTCCTCTCATCGAATCGTCAACCCAGAGGAACTTAATCAGTAACCAGCTTCCCCAAAGGTCAGCGATAATGCCACCGACTTTGTTACCTTCTTCCATCGCGTAGTACGCAACTTGAGACTTGGGGATCCCTTCCAGAAACGGTGTGTTGTGTTTGATTAACCCGCCTCGGACTTCATTAATGTCGTCATCGGAAGGTTCAATATCTAATTGGTATTCCATTGACTTCCTATCTATAGATTAACGGCTTATGTAACATGTTCGATGCACTTACTAGCAGATAGCTAAACCACTAAAGTGAGTTACTTATACAAGCTAAACTTCTTTGTAAATTCACGCAGGGTTTCAGTGTCACCAAATAAGCATACTCCGAGATACTCTAAGTCTGCTTCTTTGGTTTGCTTAGTTCTTTGCTGTTGCTCGATGGAGCCACCTTCGATCATCGTACTCGTGAAATCGGTAAATTTGATACCACGGCTAATAGCCTCTTCACGTACTTTTCGAAGCTTGTTTGAATTGTCGGCTTTCAAAACAATGAAAGGATAGTGAGACAAATTAGGGTGAGTGCCGTCATCCATATCTTGATAGTCGACGTAACAGGTTTCACCCTCGTTCAATTGATTCGACAAGCCAACACTTAAATGCCCTAGTACATTCAGCGTTCTTCCCAAATCCATCTTCTTACTTAAAACAGCAATAAATCGTTTCTGGTTTTCATCTGGCAAAGTGCTCACAGTGTCCCCCTTATTTGTTTGCGAAAATACATTAGCTATATAACGTATTACCGAGGTGTAGACATTGCAAGTGCTTCATCTAGGAGCTTCTGACTCAGTAAAATTGGTTTTGAATGTAAATGCATAAGGCGAATCACCCACTTCTCTTAGATGCTCTAACCGCTCGATGGCTTCATCAAGGCTCGGAATATGTTCATCATCAACCCACCAAAGAACATACGTATCTTCAGTTAAACGATGAAACCATTCGTTTTTTCTTCGCATGAAGTCGCGATGGTGAGTTCTAAACATGAAGTTCTTTAACGAGTCTACTGAATCCCACACCGACATATTGACGATCATATTCGGATCATCGAACGCTTTTATATTGGTCGCATCACCAGATTCGTCTTTAAGACGCCAGACAAATCCCTCACTGCTTTCGGCTATGCCATTAACAAGATCCAAATTATCGATAAAGTCTTTGATTTCTGGTGCATCTAAAGCGTACTTCGCTAGAGCAATATTTAACTGAGCTAATTTCACAATGCTTCTTCCTTGAATGATTATGATAAAAATAGAGAACGCTGCGATAAGCAATAACCATTCGCCAATCTCAGATCCTCACTGATACTTTACACCGTAACACGAAAGCTAAATTGATTGTTTTGTTATTGATTTCATTACATCCAACTTTTTATGTAGTCGCTGATAAGTTCATTGGCTTTGAAAAAAGGGCTAATTGGAAGTGTGAGGTTCAGTTGTTCAATATCTACAACCTCACAGCCATTTAAAGCCTCGAATTCAACCCAAGAACATTCATCTACTTTTCGAATCACGTTTGATTCTAATAAAAGTTGAGCAAAATGAGCTGGGCTGTAACCCTTAGTTTCTGCAATAAAATGCTGCTTTTCTGAGGTTTGCTTTTGCGCTAACAACAAATAGAATTTGGCGATGTCATAGACGTGGACGTATTGATTATACCCTTGGGATGGGACAGCTACCTTAACGGTTCGATTTGCATACGATTCGATGATTCGCTTTAATTGGCAATTGTCACCGCCATATACCAAGCTCGGGCAGTAAACGATATGCCAGTTAGTACCAATCACGGAATGAATTGTTTTTACGTCTAACTCAACGGCCTTTAAAGGTTTAAGCCTAAACTCTTTAAGGTCTTGTTGAGATGCATGACCAAACAGCCAAACTCCCGATGTGTGGATCTTTATCGCATCTTCAGACGCAAACCTATCAAGCTGTGTGAGCAAACCATGTTCAATGTCTACGATTTCAACTGGCGAAAATTCTGACCAGTGAGGGCGTGCGCAATTGATAACCACATCGAAGTAATCTTCATAATCTGTGGATAGATCTTTGATGTAATCCGAACAAGGGACAATGCCTTTGTCCCTCCTGTATCCAAAAACATCAAAACCACTGTTTACGAATGCCTTCGTAATGTGACGACCAATATAACCATTGGCACCTGCTATTAAAACTCTCATTCATTCCCTAAATTAAACACCAAGCTTCAACCGTTGACCATTTATTCTTCATAAAAACAAATATAATGTTAGCGATTAAAAATACGCAGGTATCGCGCCTTTGAATTCCGCGTTATCACTCGTACTGTACATACAGTCAGACCCTTCAATTGCGGTAAATCTTAGTCGCCTATAAAACTCTTTGTCAATATCACTATGCAGAAACAACGCCTTACTATTTTGATTTTGGAATAGCTCATCTTTTACCAAGTTAATTAATTTTGAAGCATAGCCTTTGCCCCTTAATTCTGGTGGCGTTGCAATGGAACCCAACCCACGGCTTCCTTCCAAAAGGCCAAACTCTCTCTGATAAACAATCAAAGAAGACACAATTTGTTCCTGTTCTATTAGCACATACCAAGTTCCTTTCTGATACTTACCACTGTTGTAACAAGAAGCTAGATACTCATCGACCGACAACTGGCTTCCCCATACATCAAAACCCATGAGAGAAATATCATCCAACTCATGCGTATGTGCTGTTCTTAAGTACATAACCTTTTACTTTTCTTTCAACACGTCGCTACCTCTACGTGATGGCTCAGCAAAGTGCAGATAGCGGGTAAATGTGTCCTTTGGGCGTTCTAAATCGTTTTCAGCCAACACCCTAGACGCCATACCTCTGTGGTTATTACCGTGTGTGA
Source organism: Vibrio sp. 10N.261.51.C6 (assembly GCF_041471785.1). NCBI lineage: Bacteria > Pseudomonadati > Pseudomonadota > Gammaproteobacteria > Vibrionales > Vibrionaceae > Vibrio > Vibrio sp. 10N.261.51.C6. The sequence continues at coordinate 16,752 of NZ_JBFRPB010000089.1, forward strand.
GTAAGTGGATAAGAATCTCTTCAACAGACATTGTTCCTATATCACCATCTACGAAGTTAAACTGAATAACCTTGTCTAATTCTTCTTTTGAGGCCGACAGCGCATACTGCACTAACCATTTGTCATTGTGAGCCATTCTCTCACGCAGCTCTGAAAACGAAGGGGTTTCAACGGTATTATCAGCAGTATATTTTTCTGGTTCACCGAGAATTCGACTTATGAATAGACTATCCACTACGGTCGTATGGTTTAAAATTCTAACGAAAAATGTGCCATCGTTTTCCGGCAATTTTGAGAATTGTCTCGCTCCAAAATCAAGTAACTGACTATTTGCCCACTTTTTGTATTCAAATGCCTTCGCAAACTGCATTTATTTATCCTTTTTTGTTTCAGTTATTCACTTATGTACCGTCATCCACTCCGTGACTGCGTGCAATTGCCACACTCGATGTTCCAATCGCTATAAAGCCAGTTTGCTCTGCAATGAGAGCGCTTGCTGAACCCAAACCACATTTTCATTGGGATCTGGAACTTCGAACAAAGACCAAAACAACTCCAACATCCAAGTGTGTACGTTACCCAGCTCGAGCACCATTAGGCATTTCGGTTTCAGGACAAGCTAAACACGGATTTAATTTGTCTTCATAACCAATATCAAACAACATACCCTGAGACATTTCACCCGCCATCTTTCTTTCAGGTAGATTCACGACAAACAAGGCTTGCTTACCTTCGATTTCTTTGGGGTTTTCACGCTCTTGTTTGATGCCAGCCAAGATTGAGCGCTGATGATCGCCAAAGTCGACGGTGAGTTTCATCAGCTTATCTGATTTTGCGACTTCAGAAACCTCGGTGATTAAACCCACACGAATGTCGATTTTCGCGAAATCATCAAACGTAATTTCATCTTTAATTGGAGCGTATTTCATAAACCAGACCTCGTTGTTTCCAAATCACATAACGTACAACTAAGTCACTAACAATGCTGAGACTAGATTCAAATTTACCACTGACGCCAAACTGAATTAAATACCCAATGTTAAGAGCGATCCCACAAAGCTTTATAGATCAATTCCAAGGAAGCACTTTTACTTGCTGCCATCGAGCCTTATAGCCAGTGGTCATTTTGTTGTAATTTTCTTCTGTCATTGCTCGCTTATTCGGTTTAATCAGCATATCAAACGCATCCTCTACACCGTATGGTGAAAACAACTTGATGCCGCCTGAATCATTCAAAGTAAACCCGATAGCAAATGCAGAGAGCCAAGACTCGATACCTTGTTCAACACGATCGTATGGTTGAATGAAGCAACCGAACTTCTTAGCGTAATGCTCATGAATGGTCGCTTGGTTCTTTACGTCCACGTCGACACAATGACTTAACCGCGAACGAATGCGGTTTTTGAACTCATCTTCGGTGATAGCTGAGGTACTATTGAAATAGACAACATCGAAGTCTTTGACTTGGTCTAGAAGCGGTTTGTTTTCGATATCATTCCAGATGATTTGAGTGATAGCGCCGCCTGCAATATAGAAGTTTGGCAAGCCCACCTCACGACATACTTTGGCTGTATCGATTAGCTCAGGAACTTGTTGAATGAGGTTCTTTAGTTTTTGTTTATTCATCGTGACCTAACTAACATCCATCTAAGGTTTGACCAACGCTACACATGAATACGCCGACCTGTCGGCATTGCTTCCAGACGCTTGCCTAATACTTCTTTCAACAACTCATAAGCTTTCTTGCCTGTGCAGTGCCCTGTATACAGTTTATCAATGGGGTATTGAGACAACGTCAATCCAAGATCTCTAATGTCTTGCTTTGTGCCACCAATACTATTGAACAATGGTAAGCCCACTAGATGGAAGCCCCCGACAACCGCTTTTATTCTCTCTCCTGGGAACAGAGTAACCGCTGTATCAACCATATTAAGAACGCCACTATGCGCACATCCCGTGAATATAACTAAACCATCTGGCTCTTTAATCACTAACAGTAATTCATGATCAAATGAGTCGCGCTCCCGTCGATTTTCCGACTGTGTATAAAGGTATTTATTACCCTTAGGTTGTTCGTGTTTCACGCTAATATCTGTGATAGCAAAGACATTTGGGGCGATCTCAGTAGTACGATTAACGAAGACTAACCGCTCGTTGCTGTTTTCTAGTAAGTCCGGATTGATCCCGACATCACTTTTGAAACCGAAAGCCCGGAAATGATAGCTTTTCTGTTCGCAATTTTTCAGAAACACTTTGGCTTTAGAGTTATGAGCAACAAAATCAGCGGTGCCATTACAATGATCATGATGCCTGTGTGATATGACAGCGAGGTCTACATCTTTAATATCAATACCCAGTAATGGTGCGTTTTGACAAAACGTATCGCCACTTCCCATATCGAACAAGATCTTTAGCGATTCAGTTTCAATATGCAGTGATAGTCCGCGCTCAACGGCTAAATCTTTCCTGTTATCCAGTCGAGAGTTATCAACCAGCGTCGTTATTTTCATAGTTCCCTTTTGATTCATTTACGAATCGCACATTGCCCAACGGAAATAAGGTCTTTGACCATCCATTCGCTCAACCTCTGCACCCAACCTTTTGTAGAAATCATGCGCTTTCTTATTATGTGGACTTGCCGTCCATGAGATGTGAGAGGCATATGATGACTCCGCTTGTGACTTTAAAGCCAACATAAGTTCACGGCCATACCCTTGTGATCTTTGATTTCCTGTAACCAATAGGTCGTCAAGCCAGATTGATGGCTCTCCACTGAAGGATGAATATCGATAGTGATACAGTGCGAAGCCAAAAGGCTCACAATTCCGTTCTAATATTAATGCATGGGCAAATGCGTAATCACCAAATAATGTGCGTTCGATTTTCTCTATAGTTGTCGAGATTTCACCACTAAACCCTTTCATACTCCGGTCAAAGTCAGCTTTTTGTTCAATAAACTCTAACAAGACACTTGAGTCTTCTTTCGTCGCAGTCCGTACGATCACTCTCTTCTCCATGGATGAATTTATTCGTTGTCGCCTAACGCCTGTTAATTGATGACAAATGCCACGCATTACAAATCAACTTGCTGCACCAATTAAGTTTTTTGTTTCGCAGACGTTATTGCTTGGGCTATTTTAGCCCTATGACTCGTTTCCCACTCAGCGAGTGTTAATGAAGCTTCGTCACTTGCTTTCTTTGAAGCCATTAGAAACACTTCATCTTTTCTTGATTTAGGAATAACGACAATACCCTCTACATCGGCAACAATGATATCTCCCGTAGAGACCTTTGCTCCGCCGCAAGTGATTGGAGCGCCCAATTCAGAATAGACCTCTTTCTTTCCCGGAACTGGATGAACACCTTTCGCAAAAACTGGAAACTTCATATCTGAAATTTCAGTCAAATCTCGAATGACACCATCAATAATAAAGCCTTTGATACCTCGACTCTTCGCGACTGCGCATACATTACCGCCGGCTACAGCATATTCGCTATCAACGCCATCTACTACAATGATCGAACCTTCTGGTGCTTCGTATATGGCTGAATGAAGCATTAAATTATCACCAGACGTTAACTGGACAGTAAACGCTTCTCCACAAATTCGCGGCATTCCCTGCCAAAGAGGACCAATACTAAAGTCAATAAAGTGATCGTTACTTAGTATATTTCCGTACTCAGTTGTCGCTAATTTAGAAAAATCTGTCTTCATATTTACTCTCCACTTTCAAAGTGGGCAAATACCTCTGCACCAGTCATATTATGTGTTTCATTTTTAAATTCGTAGTATTCGGGCTTTTCATCGATGAATATCTGATGAGTTAACTTGTAGTCATCCCCAGACATCAATAAACCGACAGGAAGGTGATACTGATTATTTGGCACTAAAAAGTAAAACAAGTGAGTACCACATTTACCGCAGAACCCTCTCTCAGCCCAATCGGATGACTTATATCTCACTACATTTGATTCACCTGATATTTTGACGGAATCAGAGCAATCAATGACTAACATCGGACCGCCAGACCAATTTCTACACATACTACAATGACAAGCCCCCAATTCATTACTGGCGTACTCTACTTCCAACTCAACCGAGCCACATAGGCACTTTCCTTTACCTTTCATGAATCCTCCAATCTTTGCAATGTGTGTAAAATGAATAGCAGATAACACTTTTTATACCGATGACTTAATAAGAAAGGCTATTTTTTGTTTCCCTTCTCCGACAGATACGCGGCATATTTTGTAGAGATCCATTTATGAATATGAAGCCCTGTTTTACGAACAAGATACCAATCTATAGCAGCTAGAATCACCAAACCGATTAGAGTTCCCATTACAAAACCTCCATGCTCATTGAAATGTCACTCTACCAAATAGTTAAGAAAGGCACCGTGAACCTAAACAAACTATTAAGACTAGATATGGTAGTTGCTTTAACTCTGGAAGAAATACGAGGCATAACGCTTAGCTACGCTGTGAGTGGGTGTGTCATGTCTGAGCGAAGCGAGTTCGGCACGCGTTTACGATTCAGATTTAGGCACCTTGTTATATGTTTTACTTACTAATATGCCAAGCCATTACACCACTAGCAATAAGTAAAAATATACCAATCAATCCGACATTAACTGCAAAACTTACTTTATTCGTTTCGTCTTGAAAGTCATTGGTTCGGGACACAAGTTCACGATGAATCATTAACGATAAAAAGTCTTGATTAGCTGGATTGTTACCATCAAATGTAATGCCAGCCAATACAACAAGTAAAACCCCGGCATATGCAATGTAGTCAACCAAGTCTATTGTGGATAGGTAATCAAAAAAATTGCGAGAAATTAGCAGAGCTACCGAGATCACAACAAGATAAGATAAAATCCCTTTGAGAAAACCCTTCATTGAAACTCCCTGTACATATAACAGCTATCAGACAGAAAAATTCCGCACTTAAATCCAGAATATTTCTGTGTAGTTTCTAAGATAGGCAAGTAATATGCAACTAAGCCATTGCATAACAATGGCTTATGTCACAGCTAATTTCAGGCGTGTGAAAAATCGCTTACTTTAGCTCATCAGGAATGCGGCGATCTTTGTGGTAATACTCTCGGTCACGTTCGTTGATTTCGCGTATCACACGGCATGGGTTGCCGACTGCAACTACATTGGCTGGGATGTCTTTGGTGACGATGCTCCCTGCACCTATTACAGAGTTTTCACCAATGGTGACACCGGGAAGTACGACGGTGTGCGCGCCAAGCCATACGTTGTTGCCAATACGAACGGGAACATTGAACTGCGCTGCTTTTAGCCTGAGTTCTGGGCTGATGGGATGTGTGCCAGTGGCAATGGTCACGTTCGGCGCAATCATCACGTTGTCGCCGATGAATACGTCTGTGTCGTCAACCAGAGTTAGATTGAAGTTCACATATACGTTATTGCCTAGGTGCGTGTGACGACCCCAGTTGGCGCGCAATGGTGGCTCGATGTAACAACCCTCGCCGACTTCTGCGAACAGTTGCTTCATGATTTGTTGTCGTTTATTACCTTCGCTCGGGCGAGTGTGGTTGAAATCGTATAGCACTTCTAAGCATTGAGTTTGCTCAACAACCAAATCAACGTCGTCACAGTAGTAAACGTCTTGGCTGTGCATTTTAGCCTTTATATCCATGTTTGAACCTATTTGATCATTGCCTTATGTCGGCATAAATAAAGAAACAGATGGATAATTTGAAGTTTTCACTAGCCTTAATGCAAGTTGGATGAATTAACGCGGCCTGATGTTTTCAGCCACACGCCACAGCACACCACTTGGGTCAGTGATACAAAACTCAAGCATTCCCCAAGGCTGTTCAACAACCTCGGAAACGTTGACTTCAAATTCCGACACTACATTAGAGTTTTGAATGTGTTGATACCAACTTTTTACGTCTTCAACCAGCAAGTGCATCATGTAATTGTGACAGTGCGCAGATTCATAAAAATTTTGCAGAAGGAACGCACAACTGCCGTGTCGTAGATAGGCGATATCGTGAAATTCAGACATCACTTCGAAGCCGATTGACTGGTAAAAACGCTTAGATAAATCGAAGTCTTTCGCGGGCACGAAAGACTTAATTTCTGAGACTTTGAGGTTTTCCATCCTACATCCTTATAGTATTGATATTCCGGTGCTGACACGCTTAACGCTTTAAGTGGTTACGGCGTTTATTCAGAGCTCTTATTCAGAGTCTTGCTAAAATGAGTCAACTTCGGCTTTAGTTAGATAACGCCACTGGCCTGCTTCAACATCTAAACGAACATCACCAATCTGTTCACGGTGTAGGCCAACAACTCGATTCCCGACCGCAGCAAACATTCGTTTTACTTGATGAAACTTGCCTTCTGTAATGGTCAACAGCACTTCTTTACTGGTAATCACCTCGAGCTCTGCCGGACGCGTCGGTTTTTGTTCGCCCTGCAATTGAATGCCCGCTTTGAACTTATCAGCGACATCGTCTTTGATACCTCGTGACAATGTCACGCGATAGACCTTCTTACATGACTTGGTTGGCATCGTGATGTTGAATGACCATCGCCCATCATCGGTAAGCAAGACTAAGCCTGTGGTGTCGGCATCTAAGCGCCCTGCGATGTGCAGTTCTGATGCTTTGTCTATCTCGATGTAGTTAAACAATGAAGGATAAACTTCATCGATATTAGAGCAGATGGTACCCGCAGGCTTGTGCATCAGGAGGTAACGAAATTCACGCAACTTAAGCGGCGTGCCATTTAACAAGATGGTGTTGCTTTCATGAACCTGGGCTGACTCATCAGTAACTGTTTCACTGTTTACGTTCACCTCGCCATTATGGATGCGTTCAATCGCTTCAGGCTTGGTTAGGTCAGTGCTTTTACATAGGTATTTATCAAGGCGCATTAATCGTCGGCACCACATTTAGCACAAGGCTTGTAAGTTCGTTCACCTTGCTCGATAACCACATAGTCACCAACGCACTTGTCACATAAAGCGAGCTTTGGGTAAGCCTCTTTTTGTTTCTTTGCGTTAATGTTGCCTTCGGTGGTGTATACGGTTCTCATCTTGATGCCTTTGTTTGAATAACGTGAGAGGCGCAAATTGTATCACTGTTTACAGCTTTGATTGGAGTGGTGGTGCATAGATAAATTGATTTTAAGCACCGCTATTCCAAGTTCCCGCCCGTAACGGCTTAACCATGAACAACAAAATCAACGTGCCACGCCTATCAGTGGTAAAATGATAAAAGCTCACCAACTTATGAAGTCGATAATGAAAGATTGTAATCAATGCGGAAAATGCTGTATCAAATACGGAGATGGCGACCTTGCCGCGACTCAAGAAGAGATCGATTTGTGGGAGTTGTTCAACCCAGACATCTTTGAATATGTTCGAGGAAGCGAGATCTGGTTCGACCCTGAATCTGGCGAACGTTTAACTCGCTGCCCTTTTCTGGAGCTGGTTCCGACGAAAGACACCAAGGCTCAAGCCAAGTACACATGTAGCATTTACTTAGACCGACCAGAAGATTGCCGACACTACCCAAGCCTAATTAATGAGATGGTACGAGATGAGTGTGAAATGATTGAGGTGGTGGATTTACAAGACACAAAGAAAGCTCAAAGGAAACTCGACCTGTTGATGAAAGACAGCCGCCCTTCAAGCTATTCGTAAGCGATGATCTTTTGAAGATCAATCTTCAGCATTAGCTAATAGCCGCTAAAACCTTAAGCCAAGTACTGGTTCGCTTCTAACCAATCAAGCGCAACCAGTGCCGCCAATGAGCATACCGCTCTATCGTTGCCATCAACAAACTTAAGCTCTTCGATTTCAGCATCTGGAGACAGTTCTCCAGTATAATCGGCAAGATAACAAGTCAATTTCACCGATACGCCTTCCGCTTTGCCATCAGCTTGGCCTGTAAACGTCTCGACGTATTTGATGGAATCAGGCACTAAATCGACTGAGATCTCTTCTTTGATTTCGCGAACCAGTGCTTGCTCATCGCTTTCGCCAGCTTCACGCTTACCACCCGGTAGATAGAACAGTTCTTTGCCTTTTGATCTCACCATCAACAACTTGCCGTCTTTGATGAATATCCAAGCCAGCTTATCAATTACCTTATGCATGTCGTTAGACCTTATTTCTGTTTTAGTTCTCGTTATTACTGAATCTGGCCGCGCTATTCTATTAGTCACGACCAAACAAAGCCTGGGTATGTTACACGCTGGAAGGAATATACTCTATTGAATCGAATAGGAAATATCATCGCCAAAACGAAAAATGACAGCGTTCGAGACAATGCTCGTCAACTGTCATCGGCGTTGTTTACGGATTGCTTTCTAGTTGTTCGTAGATAGAATCAATCGACTAGCCACTTAAGCGCAGAGTCATGGTCTTCGAATGACTTAATCTCACCGGACACAAACCAACTGCCGACTTTTGATGCCATTTCTTGCCAGCTTTTATCACCATAAATCGCGATTTTGTCTATCTTCGAATTGAGCTCTAATCCCAATTTGAAATCATCCCAAGCTGCACGTAACTCCCATCCTGTTAAGGTTGAGATATCGACCAGCATCTTGAGTTTAGATGAATCGAGTTCTTCTAGCGTGGTATTTAGAATTGGCATCATTGCCTGATAGTCATCGTGTGTGAGTTTGCCTTTCGCTTTGAACACAACGATGGTTTCACCGCTAACACGTTCAATTCCAACCGATATTCCGTGACGTTCGACACTCATAACCTAGCCCTCATAGTGGAAACTAGAGTTAGCTTAGAGGATTAAACAGCAAAGAGATGAGAGGTTTACGTCAAAACGGACAAGCGCTTTATCTGAACTTAATATCAGAGAGTTAATCGCGCTACTCCAACAGTTCGCTTAGGGATTGAACTTGTACGATACCTGGATGCTGTGACTTAAGCTCAGCACCTTCCGTGTTCAACCACACCGCTTGCAAACCCGCTTCAAGTGCTGGGTAAATGTCTTTCTCTAGAGTGTCGCCTACCATGGTGATCTCTTGTGGTGAAACACCGAGCTTAGAAATAATGGCAGGATAGAACCCCGACTCGAACTTAGAAAAGCCAATGCTCGCCTTACAAAAGTAACCCAAGATATATTGAGACAGGCCAACACGCTCAAAGGCTCGAATGATGTCGTCTTTACTGGAATCACCAGCATTGGTAGCAACATAAACTAGATGAGTTTTCGACAACTCCCCCAGTAATGCACGAGCACCACTCACTTCTTGTACGGTTTCCCAGTCACACATCTTCCCTTGTGCGTCTGGGAAATCGACCATCAGCGTATTGCCCCAGTCGAATAAGACTATTTCTGTTAATTCGATTAGCTTTGTCATCTTGCCTCCTGCATACGATGAATTATCTAATGTTTAAGCGAGCCTATAAAAACTTCTCGGACGGTTAGGCTCATTATGGACAACCTTGTTACTGTTTATGGAGCACGATCTTCTAAACACAAAATACCCTTTATTGATAAACCACTTTGAAACGCTCCAACATAAGTAACATGTCTTCACTTGGTGAGATCTTGAGCTCTTCACATTCACGAGAGAAGAAATTCCAGTGAGCTTCTCTCCACCATTCGAGTGTTTTGTCACCCTCGCCTTCGGCAGCAGCAAACTCCGCCGTCACTTCGTTATATTTGCACTGTGAGACTGAAGTGATCTCTACAATGCAAACTGGCTTGCCATCCCAGTCAGTGACGACTTGCAAGTGACCAACTACTGGTCTCGTCTCGCCTTCATGGCTGTACCAATATTCAAGGCTGCAAGACGCTTGTTTTTCACCCTTGAGAATTAACTGGGCGCAGAGGTTGGCGTTGTATTCATCAGCACAGTAATAGTCGGCACTAAAAGAGGTGTATTGCGAAGCAACGTCTGCTGGTAATGTGTTGAGGTAGCTATCAAGATAAGCTTTGCTTCTTTCTTCCATGATCTTTCCAAATTCAATATCAGGTTGAGCCGATAAACACTTATAGATTAAGCATCTGGCTGCATTGGGAGTAACCTATCAAGGCAGGTTATAGCTGTAAACCGAGTGAATATCAAAATGTGGGCTGAGAAAGAAGAATATAGGTAGGATTTCGAGGCCAGTACAAGGAGATCCAAAAAGTGAAAGAAGAGCCAAAAGCACCTTTAGTCGGTGCTTTGGCTCTTAGTATCTCGTTACTAATAGCTCGTAACTGACGGGGTATTAACGGTTCAAGAAGTCGACCGCTTTGTCTGGGAAGTCGGTAAACACACCATCAACTTTGACTTGGTTGTAGAAGACATCCAACATGCCATCAAAGTTGTCAGCATAAGCTGGGATTCTTCCTGGGTCAGCACGGAACGTGTACGGGTGAACATCTAAGCCCGCGTCTTTTGCTGACTTCATTAACGGTTTAATAATGATGTTATCTTTGGTCGATGCATCGTCCACCAACATTGGCTTCCAAGGGCCTATTCCTTCCGCATAAGACGCCACTTTTTCCATGCCACCAGCTTCAAACATCCAGTCGTAACTGTACGGCGTTGCTTTGTCACCTTGGTAGGTCATGGTTTCATTCCAATCTGTATAGGCCATCAACTGAACGAGCTTAAGATCCATTTCCATCACTGGCATGAGCTCATCGTTAATGCGTTGAAGTTCATTGGCGTCAAAACACTGCAAATACACTTTGTCGTCTTTTGATAGGTAACCATATTGATGCAAGGTTGCAAGTACCGCTTTGGAGATGTCTTTGCCTTCGTGACGATGGAACCAAGGTGCTTTAATTTCAGGATAGATGCCGACGTCATAACCTAAGGTCTTATTTAGGCCTTGGATCAGCTCGATCTCTTCTGCAAAGGTAGCGACACGAAAATCAGACTGCCACATTGGGAAGCGCGTTGGGTACCCTGCCACTCTTTTACCTTGGTCATCGAGGTTGAAGCCTTCGGTCACTTTCAGGGATTTGATCTCAGCGAGCGTAAAATCAATCGCGTAGTAACGGCCATCTGAACGAGCACGTGTTGGAAAGCGATCCGCGACATCGGTGACTCGGTCTAGATAATGATCATGCAAAACCACCAATTGGTCGTCTTTGGTCATCACGACATCTTGTTCGATGTAGTCGGGTTTCATTGCATAAGCGAGCGCTTTAGCGGGTAATGTGTGTTCAGGTAAATAACCAGAAGCACCGCGATGCGCAATCACTAAAGGATCTGCTAATGCATTTGCAGACAAGCTTAGTGCTAATAAGGTCAGAGACAGTGACGTTGTTTTCATTATTGTTTCCCTTGATAAAACAGAAGCAGGATATACCTGCCTCTGTTGTTATTTATAGATGTGATTCAGTAAATACACTACTGAGCTAACGCTTCTTTCTCTCGTTCGAGATCTTTTTGTTTATGGTGCGCACGCTCACCTAAGAAGGCGTAAAGCAGACAGATGATTGAAGCCACACAAGCGCCGACCAAAATAATGAAGCCGCCATCCCAGCCGTAATGGTCAACCATAAAGCCGAGTATTGCGTTCGCAGCAACCGCGCCACCTAAGTAACCAAACAAACCCGTTAGACCAGCCGCTGTACCCGCTGCTTTCTTAGGCGCAAGTTCCAGTGCATACAAACCGATCAGCATTACAGGACCATAGATAAGGAAACCAATCGCAACCAGTGCCAGCATATCAACCGTTGGGTTACCTGCTGGATTCAGCCAATATACCAACACAGCGACTGTCACTAGAACCATGAACAAGATACCTGCAGGTGCACGTCGGCCTTTGAATAACTTATCTGAAATCCAACCACACAATAAGGTGCCAGGGATACCTGCCCACTCATACAAGAAGTAAGCCCAAGATGATTTATCTACAGAGAAGTCTTTTGCTTCTTTTAAGTAAACTGGAGCCCAATCGAGTACGCCATAGCGGATAAGGTAAACAAACGCATTGGCAATAGCGATTGACCACAACAGCTTGTTAGAGAAAACGTACTTAAAGAAGATCTCTTTCGCCGTCATTTCTTTCTCATGAGACGTATCGTAGTCGTCTGGGTAATCGTCTTTGTGTTCTTCAATCGGTGGTAAGCCGCAAGATTGAGGTGTATCTCTTACAGTAAACCAAACAAAGACAGCAACGAGAGTGGCAAAAAATGCAGGAACATAAAAAGCGGTTCGCCAATCGTCGTTAAAAGCCCACAGCCCCAACAAGAACATTGGGCCAATCAAACCGCCACCCACGTTGTGAGCAACGTTCCATACTGACACTATCTCACCACGTTCTTTTCGTGACCACCAGTGGACCATGGTTCGTCCACAAGCTGGCCAACCCATACCTTGGAACCAACCATTCAAGAACAGCAGGATAAACATCGCAGTGATGCTGCCTGTTGCCCAAGGCATAAAGCCAAAGCAGAACATCACCAGTGCCGACATTAACAAGCCACCGCTGAGGAAGTAACGAGGGTTAGAACGGTCAGAAACACTGCCCATTAAGAACTTAGATAAGCCGTAAGCGATAGATACCGCCGCTAATGCAACCCCTAGTTCTCCACGGCTAAAACCTTGTTCAATGAGATAAGGCATCGCCAAACTAAAGTTTTTACGGACTAAGTAGTACCCCGCATAGCCAACGAAGATGCCAAGAAACAGCTGCCATCGTAGTCGTGTGTAGGTGCTATCGATCTTATCTGATGACAAGCGATCGATATGCGCCATAGGTTTGAATATTCCAAACATAGGAACCTCATAATTATTGGTCGAAGGAAGAATTTAAATGCTCGAACGAAAAAATTTAGCGCTCATTCGAAATCAAGGGAATTGTATGTGCTTCAGGATTAATTTCTGTGATAGAGGTAGTTATTAACAAAAAATAACTTTAAATACAGAATATTAGTTTCATTTAATTAGACTGCGCTTCATATTTTTGTTTGTATTCGTTTAATTAAACATCAGAACTTTCGAGTACGAATAAATCCAAAAAGAGCGAGCGAACATAAATCAACCAACAACAACTTTGTTATTACTGCGAATGCATAGTGAATAACAACAATTTTGGTTGAATCTGTGGAGTTATGAAGGTGGTTTGGGCTATTGGTTAAAGAAGTTCGCTAAAATCAATGCAAACAAAAAGGGTCTAGATTTCTCTAGACCCTTTTAGGTAATAACGCTTGGTGTCTTGATGTTGGCTAATTAAGCAAACATTAGCTAATTACTCGAAGTATTAGCTAGCCACACGACGTGATTATGCGTCGATGTATTAGCTAGCCACACGACATGATTATGCGTCGATGTAAAAAGCTTCTACAGTGCCTTTTAGAGTAATAAGCATTGGCTGACCAAAACGATCTAGCGCTTTTGGAGAAGGGATCTTAACCCAACCTTCGCTGATGCAGTATTCTTCAACATCAGTACGCTCTTTACCATTTAGACGAATGCCGATTGGGTATTCGAAACACTCAGCAACGTGGTGTGGGCTGCGTGGGTTGCCTGCAAGATGATCTGGTAAAGCTGGTCTTGAATTAGTATCGCTCATGTTCATTACCTGTATGTACGTAAATAAAAAAAGTGCGTCATTCTAGTCAATATAGGCTTTGTGCTCAACAACTGCTGCAATAAATCGTCTTGATCGTTTTAATCAACAGCTAGTTGTTTGATTTAAAGGCGATATCGGCATGAGTTTCAACGAAAATTTAACAGGTTTATGCATTATGGATGAAAGGGAGAAATTCATTACTCGAACGGCAGATAAACTAATATCAGGCTTTTATTCCGAGCTTATCGATTAAGCTCAATACTCATCACTTTATGGTTCGGTTCTGATTCGATATTTACGATTGACCAACCTAGCCCTTGGTAGAGACCCATGATATTGGTGTACGCGTAGAGTTGAGTTTGCACTGCAGAAGAAACCTGTCTGACACCACGATTAATCAGTTCACTGGCAATGCCTTGACCGCGCCATTGAGGGTCGACAAACACAGCGTTGATCCACACTACATCACGAACTTGGTGAGGTTCTTGAAAATAGGAATACGCCAAGCCACCAATGACCACATTATCGCGAAGTACTGTTATTACTGGAGGGAGTTGTACGTTTTCTTTATATGTATCTTTAAACTTGAAATCAGACCATTCACTTTGAAATAAGCCCTCTAACTCATGCCAATAAGGTGAGTTTTCATCGCAATTTCTAAAGATTACTTTCTGCATTTTTCCGTCCTTTTAAAGAGAGTAATTCGGCTATCCTAGCCTTGTTTAATCTAAGTGTAGGTAAAGCTACTCTTCTTCGTCGTAATCGTCTGCTGGGTCTTGATTAATTTCTTCGCCGCATCCTAGGCATTCACCTTGCAGATCCGTAGGCATCACAATAATCAAACCACAATGAGGACAAAGATCGCCTTGTTGAAACATCCTGTATTCCTTCTACTTAATGGCTATTGCTTAGGATATTTTTGCTTACTCGCTTCTAGCCAGTCGTGAATCACTTGGCGAGCGGATTCCGACGGAGGTGCATTTCGTTTTCCGCAGATTTGGTCTATTTCAAAAGGAAATGCTTGGCTCGGGACGCGGCATAAACCTATGGTTAAACGCTGAGGCTTGAGCATGCGGAACACCACATAACGATCGCTCATGATTCGGTTGTGATACACGCCAATACAGTGCTTCTGCTCGATGCCTTCGTGTTCAAGGTCGTAATAATCCGTGAGCGGATGAATGTTGTCATTGCCAAGTAAAGGAACGGGATAAGGGATGTCTTTATCCATTGGGCAGTTACCCTCCAAACGACGTAATTGGCGTTGCTCCGTCCAGCGGTCATGGAGTTGTTCAAACATCGCAAAAGAGTTCTGACTGGTAATCGCGCGCAGTGGATCATCCATCTCCAAATCTTGCCCTAGCAATATCGCATCTTGGAACATCGCCATCTTCGACGGTGCGTTAAGTCTGCCCTCTTCCACCATTGCAATCCCTAGCCTGCTACCAGTTAGAAATGGATGAACTTGGTCCAAACGCAGGGCTGTGTATCCAACTTTTGAGTAATGCTTAAACTTAAGAACTCGTCTTTGCAGTGGCTCGAGAATGCGAACAATGTGGTCGAGTTCATCACCAACATTGTAATGAAGCTCTAGCTTGTCGATGAATTTGAGTGTCGCCTTGCTGCCGTCTAAGCCCAACTTGGTAAGGATCTTCTTCTGCCCTAAGCGACTTAGTGCCAGTGCTTTCTTGTTGTCGACACTGTATTTCATGCAGATCAAAGCCAAAATAACAGGCCTTAATTCAAGCAATTGCGCGGCTTCATAAGTATTCGCAGCAAGCCACAACATCTGGTATTGGTATTCTGGAAAGTCGTCGGTGATTTCACGATAACGCGCAGGTAATGAATTTAGCCAACGACCATTCACGTCAAACTGTTCAACAAGGTTGAGGCTCAGCCCAATGCCTCCATCAAGCGGTCGTCTACCATCTTCAAACACATGAAAGCCGACGAGCTTTTGAGACCAGTCTCGGATCTCAATATCGTAGTCGAAACCTAATGTTCGAGTGGGAATGGTTAGTAGTGCTGTCATTGATGCCTCTTCGTTATTGGCGCATTGAACTATCAAGCCTATCTAACAGCATAAGCTAGCGCTTCAACCACTATATCAACCTTTTGTAAATTTCTTACCAATCAAAGCGATATAAATACGATAGTGCTTAGAAGAACATTGAATGATGATTTTACGGAATATGAGATCTCTTCGATATCATTTGCGTCAACAGAAACTATGCTTGTTACATAACTCTCAACAAGAGGCTTTAATTATGGATTACCGACATATTCTGGTCGCACTTGAACTGTCTGACGACACCAAGATTCTCATTGATAGAGCGACCTTCTTCGCTGATAAACTGGAGGCTGGCATTTCATTTGTTTATATCGATGGTACGCATGGAGAAATTTATCCAGAGCTCGTTGATATTCAGGGAAATGACGGTGATTTACCCATCAATGAAGATGCCGTTAAGCATTTGAAAGAGTTTGAAGCCTACGCCAAACACCCAATCAAGCACATTTTCGTGGGAACGGGTGATTTGAACGATAAGCTCAAAAATGCCATCGAAGCAAACGGCGTTGACCTATTGCTGTGCGGCCATCACCATGATTTTTGGCATAAGCTCATCTCCCATTCTAAACAGATCATCGATACTTCCCCTATCGATATTCTCGTTGTTCCTATGGAATAGAAGCTCCAGTTCGACACTCAAAAATAACCGGCTTTGCCAACCTCTATCGGTATTATTGGTTGGCTTGATATCCTCTTCAACACACTCATCCTGATCGAAATCTCCTATTTCCCACTTAGAGTAATCATTTGTGATCTTGTCAGCCTATCAACTCGTAAGCGTCTAATAATTAACAAATCGCCGAGTGAAAGTAATGAAAAAGATTGGCCTGTATCTTTTTACAAACGACTTAAGAATCAACGACAATGCGCTACTTTACCAAGCAAGCCAAATCGTCGATGAGCTCGTTTGTGTGGTTGTCGAACCGCTTCTGTCTCACTACTCAGCACAGTTCGCCCAAGAACAGCAATATGGCGCTCACCGCATAGCTTTCATTTCACAATCGATAAGCGATCTTAAGGCTAACCTGAGCGACCTAGAGCAAACACTCATCGTCCTTACACAAGACCAAGATAAAAGCGAGAACGTTAAATACTCGCTCAACGAGATTATCTCTGCTCTAAACGTCACTCACTTGTTTGCAAATGTTCATTGTGGCTACAACGAGCAACAGCTAGTGCAATCGACGTTGGCTGACTGCCCGAACTTAACTGCGATTCAATCTCATAACTCGACTCTGTTTGAGCTCGATGACTTCCCTTTTACGTTAGACAAGTTACCCCGCTCGTTTACCAAGTTCAGAAAACTCATCGAACACTTAGCCGTCGATACTCAAAGTTTGACCATAACGACGTTACCACCAGCACCAGACCTGACGATAACGTCACACTGTCACTCAAAAGCCTCACTTTTTAAGACGGGTGATTTGGCGAGCGAGCAAAGCTTCAAAGGCGGTGAAACATCGGGGTTAGTACATCTCGACCACTACTTCTCACACGATTACGCGAGCCGCTATAAACAGACAAGAAATGCATTGGATGGCATCGAGAACTCGACCAAGTTTTCACCGTGGCTCGCATTAGGTTGTATCTCACCAAAAACAATCTGCAGACACCTCACGCGATTTGAGTCGCATCATGGTTCCAATGATTCAACCTACTGGATCTATTTCGAGCTGTTGTGGCGCGAGTATTTTTATTGGAAAAGCATATCGTTGAAGGCATCTCTATTTACCGGCTCATACACAAACCCCGTTGTAGCAGAGAGTAGCACTCAATCGGCAAGCCCTAATTTTTCCAAATGGAAGAGCGGTAACACCAACTACCCGATTGTCAATGCATGTATGCGCCAACTTAATGCGACTGGCTACATGTCCAATCGCGGGAGGCAGTTAGCCGCAAGCTGCTTGGTTTACGAGTTGGGCGTCGACTGGCGACACGGCGCAGCCTATTTCGAAAGCCAACTTGTCGACTATGACGTGGCATCTAACTGGGGGAATTGGGCGTATATCGCTGGGGCTCTCAATCAACCAGTCCACAACAATCAAACTAAAAACCAATCACAGCCTAAATCACACCATTTTGATTTAGCCAAGCAGACGGAAATGTACGACCCAGACCATGCCTTCATCAATCAATGGTCAGACGGTAACGCAGTCACAACAAGCCTCACAAACCAGGACGCATTATGAAATTTAAAACGGTACGACTTGTATTAGGTGACCAACTCAACATTGAGCATTCATGGTTTAGACAGGTTAACGATGACGTTATTTACATCATTGCTGAGCTAAAACAAGAAACAGATTATGTTGCCTCTCACGTTCAAAAAGTGGCCGCGTTTTTCTGTGCGATGGGTTACTTCGCTAACGAACTCAAAGAACAAGGTAATCAAGTACTACACCTTACTCTTGACGACACAACGCAATTTGAAAACCTAGACACACTCCTAAAGCACTATGTACACGAATTCGGCGCAGAGAAATTCGAATATCAAAGGCCAGATGAATATCGCCTTTTAGAGCAGATGAACAAGCTCAAGCTCACCAATGCGACCAAAGGTTGTTGTGATACAGAACACTTCCTCTTTCCATTCGAAGAGATCGAACAACAGTTTCCGAAAGACAAACACATCATGATGGAGCACTTCTATCGCCGAATGAGAAAGCGATTCGACATTTTGTTAGAAGACGGAAAGCCCGTTGGCGGCAAATGGAATTACGACGCGAACAATCGAAAGAAACTCAAGAAACAAGACATCGAAAACCTGCCTCAGCCGCTAATGTTTACCAATGACATAACCGACATTTTGCAGCGTATCGAGCACCACCAAGTGCAAACTATTGGTCAAGTCGGTAACCAGTTACTATGGCCGGTGAACCGCGCACAAAGCTTGTCTCTACTCGCTCATTTCTGCCAAGTCTGCTTGCCGTTATTTGGGCAGTTTCAAGATGCGATGACGACAGAGCACGACTCTAAATGGAGCTTGTATCATAGCCGTATATCGTTCTCGCTGAACAGTAAACTGCTGAGCCCTAAAGAAGTGATTGATGCAGCACTGTCGGCCTACCAAGCATCCTGTCTTCGAGACAGCTCACCAGATAAGCCAAGCATCGATATTGCACAGGTCGAAGGATTTGTACGCCAAATACTGGGGTGGCGAGAGTACATACGCGCCGTCTATTGGGCAAACATGCCTGCTTACGCCAACAAAAACCATTACTCAGCACATCATAACCTGCCCCATTACTTTTGGGACGGACAAACCAAGATGAACTGCATGAAGCATGCGATTGACCAGTCTCTTGAGTTTGCTTACGCGCACCACATCCAAAGGTTAATGATCACTGGCAACTTCTGTTTAATCACGGGTATAGACCCTGACCAAGTCGACAGTTGGTACCTCGGTATTTACGTCGACGCGATTGAGTGGGTTGAAATGCCAAATACGCGAGGTATGGCACTGTTTGCGGATGGCGGGATCGTAGGAACCAAACCATACTCTGCCAGCGGTTCTTATATCAACCGCATGAGTGACTACTGCAAAGGCTGTCACTACAAGATAAAAGAACGCAGCGGCGAGCAATCTTGCCCTTTCAATAGCTTGTATTGGCGCTTTATGGACCAGCACCGCGATGCGTTAAACCGCAACCCACGTATGGGCATGTTATATCGCTCTTGGGACAACATGGATGAGCAATCACAACAAGCGATTCTCGATACTGCTGAACAACGAATCACAAACTTGGAGAACTTATAATGGTGGAGCAACTCAGATTACACATATTGGTGGTCGGTGGGAGCGGCGGTATTGGTTTCGCTGTGGTTAAACACCTATTATCTGAGCTCTCTCGGTTTGATTTTCTTGATGTGCATGTAGACGCGACTTACCACTCTCAACAGCCGGAACTAGAAAACAATCGCTTGAGCTGGCACAAAGTCGACGCCACCGACGAAGCTGATATTAAGCGCTTGAGTTCTGAGTTTGAACAACTTGATTGGCTGATCAACTGCGTGGGTATGCTCCACACTCCAGATCTTGGACCGGAAAAGAACTTGTCGTCCATCGACCCTGAGTTTTTCCTCAAAAACATCTCTGTGAACACCCTACCGAGCTTATTATTGGCAAAGCACTTCACGCCGATTCTTAGAGCGAGTGACAATCCAAAATTTGCTGTGGTATCCGCAAAAGTAGGTAGTATTTCAGACAACAGATTAGGCGGTTGGTATAGCTACCGCTCATCGAAAGCAGCCCTAAATATGTTCATCAAAACCATGTCGATCGAATGGCAACGCACCATTAAGAAAGGCACCGTGTTGGCTCTGCACCCGGGCACGACAGACACAGCTCTGTCGAAGCCTTTTCAGACCAATGTCCCTGAAGGTAAGTTGTTTGAGTCAAGCTATGTCGCCCATCAGTTGGTCGATATTATTCGCACTGCCACACCGGATAACAGTGGGCACTTCTACGCTTACGATGGTGAACAGTTAAATTGGTAGTTGATACGAGTGTCCGTCTTTCATTAGTGCTAAAAAAGAAAACCCAACAGAGTTGAAGCTCCATTGGGTTTTTATTTAGAAAGAACGCCTCTGTTTTAAAAGGCGTTTGGTTGATATCTAGCTAAAGATCAAAACTGATCATCACGATTATTCAGCCCAATTGAACTTAGTATCGTCAACACCTTCTTTCTCTTCTTTAGCTCGCTCGCGTCGATGTTGTTCTTCAATTCGCGCAGCGTCTATCTCTTGCATGATGGCTTCGATATCAGCCAAGTCGTCGGTTTCCGTAAACTCACCCGTCAGTTTGCTGTCTGGCTTCAAGTCGCCTTTCTCGTACAGCGCCCACATTTCCTTGGCATACTCGGTTTTTGCCAGTTCAGGAGCAAACTGAGCGTAATAGTCACGGATGTTATTGATGTCACGAGCCAGCATCCACTCAGCGTTGTTGTTAGCCGAAGCGTCAACCGCTTGTGGTAGGTCGATAATTACTGGACCGTACTCATCCACCAATACGTTGAACTCAGACAAGTCACCATGGATCAAACCAACACACAGCATTTTAACTACGTAAGTCATCATCACGGCGTGGTCTTCGATCGCTTGCTCTGCTGACATCACCACATCGTTCAAACGTGGTGCAACGTAACCCTCATCGTCAGTGACCAGCTCCATAAGCAGTACGCCATCAAAGCAACCATAAGGGACAGGCACACGAACCCCCGCTTCTGCCAGTTTATATAAGGCATCCACTTCAGCACTTTGCCAAACCTTTTCTTGTTGTTCACGACCAAAGCCAGAGCCTTTTTCCATCGCTCGAGCGCGGCGGCTATTTCGGACTTTTCGGCCTTCACGATACGCGGTCGCTTTTTTGAAGCTGCGTTGGCTTATTTCCTTATATACCTTGGCACAACGGATCGTATCGCCGCAGCGCACAATGTACACCGATGCTTCTTTGCCACTCATGAGTTGGCTTGTCACCTCGTCGACTAAACCGTCGTCAACTAAAGGCTGTATTCTTTTAGGTATCTTCATGCCGCCTTTATACATCACTTATCTTACAGATAGAAATATTAACTTGAGAAATGAATGACAAAACGATTAAAGGATCATCAAAATTACGACAAAGGAAGGAAATATTGGAGTTAACGGGTTTAGATCATGAGTATTGACCTGATCTATTCAGATTATGGGACTAAGACTTATTACGACGACAACGTTCAGAACAGTAGATCACGTCATCCCAACAGCGCTGCCATTTTTTACGCCATGCGAAAGGCTTTTGGCAAACAGGACATATCTTAGTCGGTAAATGGGGTTTCTTGTGCATGGCCGTTCCCTTCTTGAAGCATCCACTTCCTGCGTTTACTAGAGATTCCCTATTACGCTCGTACCTCGCTTTAGGGAATGACGAAGGTAATGCGAACAAATCTAGATTCCCTATTACGTTCGTACCTCGCTTTAGAGAATGACGAAGGCAATACGAACAAAGCCTAGTTCTCTATGACGTTCGTTCCTGACTTTAAGGAGTGACTGCGTAGTGATTTGTGACTACTCCCGACTCCGTCATCCTCGAGAAGGAGGAACGACTGAGTCGGGGATCTGCTTCATCTAGCTCTGTTTCTATTTCTGCGCAGATAAATTTAGCAAGAACCAAAGTAACAACCTAAGCGACAACCTTGTACTGCTTCTCCATCTCACTCACACCTAAGCCAGAGTGTTTTGTCACTTTAAGCTGAACGGGCACTCGCTCTTTCAGTGCTTCAACGTGGCTAATGACACCGATCATCTTGCCTGATGCATTCAAGTTATCTAACGCGTTAAGGGCAATGTCCAATGTGTCACTATCCAACGTGCCGAAACCTTCATCTAAGAACAGAGAATCAATACTGGTTTTGTAGCTCACAAGATCAGAAAGCGCTAATGCCAACGCCAAGCTCACCAAGAAGCTTTCGCCACCTGATAAAGTCTTTGTATCACGCATCACATCGCCCTGCCATGTATCGAGCACTTGCAGTTCTAAACCATCGTCGGCTTTACGTTTAAGCTCGTAACGACCATGCAAACGTTGTAGCTGCTTGTTCGCAAGGTACACCAAGTTTTCCAATGTTAAACCTTGGGCAAACTTACGGAACTTGTCGCCGTTCTTAGAGCCAATAAGTGAGTTCAAACGAGAGATATCATCAAACTCGACTTGTTGCTCATCAATTTGCTTAAACAGATCTTGCTGATTACTGCGGTTCTGGCTATCCGTTTCAAGATTGGCAGAAATTGCACCGATCTTGGTCGCATGGCTTTGCTGTGCGTTTTGACACTCAGTAGTCGCTTCTTCAACTTGCTGTTGGTCTTGCTCTTGCCATGCTTTCGCATTTTCGTGATTTAGTAGATCCACTTGTGTCGCTTTGGCGGCGTTCAACCTAGCTTGCGCACTGACAATCGCTTCGTCTAAAGACTTCTTCAGGCTTTGAAGTTGAGTTCTAACCTCTTCATCTAACAACGCTGCTTCAAAATTAGCCTCATCTTCGAACGGGCTAGTTTTCAGCGCCTCTAACCAAGCATTCGACGCTTGTGTGTAGCTCGATTGCTTACTGACTAACTCGTCCGAGAAACCAGTGTGTTTGGTTTGCTCGGTTCGATGTTCCAGCTCGCTGCGGTTAAGCACTAACTGCGCGGCATCAAATGCATTTACTGCTTCAGTGACTCTTTGCTTCATCGCATTGCTGGTGGCTTGAATGTCTTTGTCACCAAACAACTCTGTTCTTTCAGCCGTTACACGAGTGAGTTCTGACACTAAAGACTCACTCTCTTGCGTCAGTGTCGCGAGCTCTTTCTCAACACTGCTTAGCTTGTCGTCTAACGTTTTCAATTCGGCATTTTGAGTAATCAGTTGCTTCTCAATATCGGCCTGTTGCTGTTTGGTTTGCTGCCATGTGCTTGATGCTTGCGATTTCGCAGTAAACCAATCATCGATATGCTCAAGTTCAGGTGCTTCGATAGAAGTTTGAACAATGCTCTCTTTCAAAGCGTTCCATTGCTGGCCTTTCGCTTGAGCTATTTGAGTCACTTGCTCGTTTGCGACTTGGTTTTGCTTATTCAAATCAGCTAAGCGTTGCTCGGCCAACTCGAGATTAGACTGCGCCTTGTCAGCCATAACACTTACAGACAGGCGTTGTTTCTCAGCTTCAGCGTAATGCGCTTTAGCATCACCCAACGCTTTGAGTTGCTGCGCGCTCTGACTTAGTTGAAGTTCACACTGCTGAGCAAAGGTCGCGACTGTAGCTTCATTGCCTAAATCGTTAATCGTTAGCAGTGCCAGTTCAGGAGCCGTGCCAACGAAATCCGATAAGCTCTGTTGAAGCTTGCCGACAACGCCTTGCCAATTCAGCTGAGCTTGTTGAATATCCGCTTGCGCACGTTGAATGTCATCGTTAAGCGCCACAATCACAAGGGTAAGAGAATCTAACTGCTGACGATGCTCTTGGCCTTCTTTCTGAATCGCTGCTAATTCTTGTTCCTCAAGCTCTTTCTGGGCATTCAAATCCTTCGAACTTTGTGATTGTTCGATCGCATGGTCTGTTGAACCACACAATGGACAATCCATACCTGGCTTCAATGACGCTCGGTATTTCGCAAGGTCACCTTCTTGATCAATTAAGCGAACTAAACGTTCAAGTGAGGTCTTTTTTTCTTGGTATCGCAGAAGCAACACTTCACGCTCTTTCGAAAGCTTGTCGACCAACTGGGTGTTGGTTTGATGTGCCTGTGTTTTTGCGTGCAGCTGTTGTTGGGCATTTAGGAAACCACGATTGATCTCGAGTAATGAGTGCGTATTGCGATTCCAAAACTCCAACAGATCTTTTTGCGAATTCAACACTTGCTCGCTAGTGTTGCCTTGCAAGGCTTCCCACTGTTGCTTTGCACTACTTTCTAGCACAACCAATTCAGCTAAAGTTTTATCTTGCGTTGCTTTAGCGTCTTGAGCAGATTTGATAATCGTTTGCTGTGCATCAACCGCAGACAACGCTTGCTTCGCTGAATTCAACTGCTCTGAATGCTGGCGCTCTAGAGTACGAACTTGCTCGACCTTTGCTTGCCACTGACCTAGGTATTTTTCCAAATGCTGGTCAGCTTGATGCGTATTTAAGTACTCAGTACTGCGTTGATCTTGTTGCTTTAGTGCATCTATTTTTTGAACCAAAACGACCTGTTGATTAAGCTGCTGCGTATGTTGCTCGTTAAGCGTATTCGCTGCACTAACGGCCGCAGTTTGCTTATCTTTGAGTACGGCAATTTGGTTATCTAACGGGCGAACCTGCTCGATGATCTTCTCTTGATCCTGCTGTTCGGCTTTTACCTGTTCGACAATCGCACTGCTTTGAGTCAGTTTAGTTTGCGCGTCTTGCATTTCTGCATCACGAACGGCAAGTAACTTGGTGCTGTTATCTAGGTGAGCTTGAGTAGTGTTCACCTCTTGTTCGCAACGCCTTAAATCTTTGTGCATTGGGCGCAGCTTTTCAGCCGGCTCACTGTTTGCCAAGCGCTCTAATGAAGGTTGGTTACGGCCTAGTTCATCTTGAGCGGTTTTAAGATCGCGCTCACTGGTCGCAATAGTTCGCTCAGCTTTGGTCACGTCTTTCCACCAGCTTAGATGCGCTTGCCACTCTTTTAATTGCTCGGCTAAACGCTTCTGCTCGGCTTCTAGCGTTTCACGCTCTGCGGTCAGCTCTTGGACTTGCTCTTCAGACAGTAAGCTCACCCCTTCAGCTTTCGCTTTAAGGTGATTAAGCGACTCTTCACTCGACTTAAAATGATCGTAAATGCGCTCTGAAATCAGGCTATAAACTTCTGTTCCCGTCAACTCTTCAAGTAGCTCTGCACGGTCGTTAGCATTGGCATTTAAGAACGCTGCAAACTCACCCTGAGACAACATGATGGATTTAGTGAAGCGTGAGAAATCGAGCCCTGTAACCTGCTCCACCAGCTTGGTCTTCTTGGTCAACATGGTCTCTAAGACTTTGTCGGTGTCCGCATCGGCAAACTCGCACGTTGGCGTTTGCAATGCGCCATCGTGTTTTCCACGCGCTCGCTTTTGGTGGAAATTAGATCGGTACGTTTTACCTTGAACTTCAAATTCCAGTTCAGCAAAACACTCGCCCGTACCACGAGTCATTAATTCATTATTACCTTTAGCAATGCTTTTCAAACGCGGTGTGCGATGGAAAAGTGCCAAGCAAATCGCATCAAGAATGGTGGTTTTACCCGCCCCTGTTGGGCCAGTAATCGCAAACAGACCATTTTCTGCAAACGGTGATTGGGTGAAATCGAGCTTCCAACGCCCTTTCAAAGAGTTCAGGTTTTCAAATTCTAGGCTTAAAATCTTCATACTGGTTACTCTTCTACTTTATTTGGTGTTTGAGCGCTTTCAGACACTTCAACCATCACTTGTTTAAACTTCACCGTCATTCGCTCTAAACGTGCTTTTTCAGAATCGGTTTCAAACTCTTCTAAGGCAATACGCTTCGTAAACACGTCCATCGGGCTCAGTTCAGATAAGGTCTCTGCCGACTCTTGCTCTAATGCTTGATTACGACGCTCTCTTGCACGGCGCAGTTGAAGTACTTCAACGTTCAAGCCTTCGGTCAATGCACGCATACGTTCTTGGAGATCTGAAAGGTAATCTTGCGCTTGCACTTCGATCGATAACCACACGCTTTGTTCGCTATCTAAACCTATGTATTGGTTCAGCTGAGATTCGATCTCGCTCAAGTCGCCTTTGATTTCAGCTAGAGGTTGGAATGTGGGAACAGGCAGTTGAGAAATGGTGCGCTCACCTTCAACAAACTCAACCACACACACTTGTTTTTGAGACTTAAGTTCATCAAAACTTAGTGGGATTGGAGAGCCTGAATAACGAATGTATTCACGCTTTGCCACCACTTGTGGGCGGTGGATATGACCAAGTGCAATATAGTCTGCGTCTGGGAAGCCATCAGCGGCAAAACCATCAAGGTTGCCGACATAGATATCACGTACCGAATCCGATTGTTGAACACCCATCGCAGTTAAGTGGCCGGTAGCGATGATCGGCATGTGCTCGCTGTTTGCAAACGTCGCGCGCTTAGCAACCGCCGCATCATAAACACTTTGATAATGCTGTTTGATTGCATCGCCGAGTTGCTTCTGACGCTCAACGCCAGTGACACCCGCCTGGCTCATCAACACATCGCGAGGGCGAATAAAAGGAATGGCACAAACCAGCGCTTCTACATCGCCGTTCTTGCCTTTTAGTTCGACAACCTGAGTCGCATGATCTTCATTGGTATTAGGAATCACGTCTGCGCCCATGTATTTGAGCAGCTGTTGTGTCTCTTTAAGCACAGAGACTGAATCGTGATTTCCACCTAATAACACCAATTGGCAACCGATCTTGTTCGAATCGACCACAAACTTGTTATACATCTCACGAGCGTAACTCGGCGGTGTACTGGTATCGAAAATGTCGCCAGCAACAATGATCGCGTCGATGTCGTGCTCTGTAACTTGCTCAAGTAACCATTGTAAAAACCGTTCATGTTCATTCTTACGGCTTTTATTGTAGAAGTTTTGGCCAAGGTGCCAATCGGACGTGTGAAGAATCTTCATTGCTGCTCACTGGAAGTCGGTAATACCTTTAATCTACCAAAATAGTCGAGATAATTCCCTTTTATAAGCTTGTGAAAACCAACTAATTTCAGGCTTTGGACCAACTCCGCCCATAGCGTGACCAATCGTTATTTTTGAATCGAGTAGGAGGAGGC
>NZ_JBFRPB010000090.1:0-14284 GCF_041471785.1 Vibrio sp. 10N.261.51.C6
GGTGTTGTAGCTAAAATCTTCGCTTAATAGCATTTAGATTTTTGCACTCTCTTCATTAGAAGAGCACGCATCTGAAAAGGGGAGCTTCGGCTTCCCTTTTGTTTTCTCAAAAGAAATATTACCTTCCATCTATCTTCTTCCCTCTCGATACAAAACCAACTTCCAATAAATTGCGATTATTTTTCCAACACTACTTGCATACTAAAGTGTGATCTGTATAATGCATCGCACTGGCTAACGCTGGTTGTGAACCAATGAGCACTGAGGAGTAGGTCTTACCTAGTAATGTATACTCAGCTTATGTTCGCGGTTAATAAAAATAGTAAACTTCTTGTTTACTTCAAAAGTTAACTGACAATGCGTCCTAATTTTGGGTGCTACGGTTTCACATAAATCAATCGGCATTCTCTCGTTTTATCGGGTTTGAGTGGCGATATTGTTTGTGTAATTTTTAATAATTGGAGCTCTGTCTCATGCAGAACCAACGTATTCGTATCCGCCTTAAAGCGTTTGATTACAAGCTAATCGATGCTTCAACTGCGGAAATCGTTGAAACAGCAAAACGTACTGGCGCACAGGTTCGTGGTCCTATTCCACTTCCTACTCGTAAAGAGCGTTTCACTGTTCTTACCTCTCCACACGTCAACAAAGATGCACGTGATCAGTACGAAATCCGTACTCACAAGCGTTTGATCGACATCGTTGAGCCAACAGATAAAACTGTTGATGCTCTAATGCGTCTTGATCTTGCAGCTGGCGTTGATGTTCAAATCAGCCTAGGTTAAGGGAGATAAGAATAATGATTGGTCTAGTCGGACGTAAAGTGGGTATGACCCGCGTATTTACTGAAGAAGGCGTTTCTATCCCAGTAACTGTTGTTGAGGTTGAAGCGAACCGTATTTCTCAAGTTAAAACTCTTGAGACTGATGGCTACGCAGCAATCCAAGTAACTACTGGTGCTAAGAAAGCTAACCGTGTAACTAAACCTGAAGCTGGTCACTTCGCGAAAGCGGGTGTAGAAGCAGGTCGCGGTCTTTGGGAATTCCGTTTAGAAAACGGCGAAGAGTTTGAAGTTGGCGCTGAGCTAAACGTAGAACTTTTCAACGAAATTAAAAAAGTAGACGTTACTGGTACATCTAAAGGTAAAGGCTTCCAAGGCGCTATCAAGCGTTGGAATTTCTCTACTCAAGATATGACTCACGGTAACTCTTTGTCTCACCGCGCACCGGGTTCAATTGGCCAATGTCAAACTCCAGGCCGCGTGTTTAAAGGCAAGAAAATGGCAGGTCACATGGGTGCTGAGCGTGTAACGACTCAAAACCTAGAGATCGTACGTGTTGACGCTGAGCGCAATCTACTCCTTATTAAAGGTGCAGTACCGGGCTCAACAGGCGGAAACGTGATCGTAAAACCTGCTGTTAAAGCATAACGTCTAGGAGTAAGTAATGGAATTGATGGTTAAAGGTGCTGATGCACTAACTGTTTCCGAGACTACTTTCGGACGTGACTTCAACGAAGCTCTTGTACACCAAGTAGTTGTTGCATATGCAGCAGGTGCTCGTCAAGGTACTCGTGCTCAAAAGACTCGTTCTGAAGTATCTGGCGGTGGCGCTAAGCCATGGCGTCAAAAAGGTACTGGCCGCGCACGTGCTGGTACAATTCGTAGCCCAATCTGGCGTACAGGTGGTGTTACTTTTGCTGCGAAACCACAAGATCACAGCCAAAAAGTAAACAAAAAAATGTACCGCGGTGCTATGAAGAGCATTCTTTCTGAGCTAGTTCGTCAAGAGCGTTTAATCGTTGTTGATAACTTCTCTGTAGAAGCACCAAAAACAAAAGAACTTGTAGCTAAGCTTAAAGAGCTTGAGCTAAGCGACGTTCTGATTGTGACTGGCGAAGTAGATGAAAATCTATTCTTAGCTGCTCGTAACCTATACAAAGTAGATGCACGTGATGTTGCTGGTGTTGATCCAGTATCACTAATCGCTTTCGACAAGGTTCTAATGACTGCTGACGCAGTTAAGCAAGTTGAGGAGATGCTAGCATGATCACTGAAGAGCGTATCTTAAAAGTTCTACGTGCTCCGCACATCTCTGAAAAAGCAACTATGGCAGCTGAGAAAGCGAACACTATCGTTTTCAAAGTAGCTAAAGATGCAACTAAGAAAGAGATCAAAGCAGCTGTAGAAAAGCTATTTGAAGTTGAAGTTAAGTCTGTAAATACTCTTGTATTAAAGGGTAAGACCAAACGTCAAGGTATGCGTGAAGGCCGTCGTTCAGACGTTAAGAAAGCCTACGTTACTTTGAAAGAAGGTCAAGATCTTGACTTCGTTGGCGGCGCGGAATAACAGGAGTAGTAAAAATGGCTATTGTTAAATGTAAGCCGACTTCCCCTGGTCGTCGTCACGTCGTTAAAGTTGTTAACGCTGACCTACACAAGGGTAAGCCATACGCACCACTTCTAGAGAAAAACTCTAAGAACGGTGGTCGTAACAACAACGGTCGTATTACAGTACGTCACATCGGTGGTGGTCATAAGCACCATTACCGTGTAATTGACTTCAAACGTACTAAAGATGGCATCCCAGCGAAAGTTGAGCGTCTAGAATACGATCCAAACCGTAGTGCTAACATCGCTCTAGTTCTGTACGCAGACGGTGAGCGTCGTTACATCATTGCACCTAAAGGTGTTAACGCAGGCGACCAGATTCAATCTGGCGTAGATGCTGCAATCAAAGCAGGTAACACTCTGCCGATGCGCAACATCCCAGTAGGTTCTACTGTACACTGTGTTGAACTTAAGCCTGGTAAAGGTGCTCAACTAGCTCGTTCGGCTGGTGCTTATGCTCAAATCATCGCTCGCGATGGTGCATACGTAACTATCCGTCTACGTTCTGGTGAGATGCGCAAAGTTCTTTCTGAAGGTCGTGCAACGATCGGTGAAGTTGGTAACTCTGAGCATATGCTACGTGAACTTGGTAAAGCTGGTGCTTCACGCTGGCGCGGCGTACGTCCAACCGTACGTGGTGTAGTAATGAACCCGGTGGATCACCCACATGGTGGTGGTGAAGGCCGCACATCTGGTGGTCGTCACCCAGTTTCTCCTTGGGGCGTTCCTACTAAGGGCTTCAAGACTCGTAAGAACAAGCGCACTGACAAGTACATCGTACGTCGTCGCACTAAATAATTTATAAAGAGGAATCGCCATGCCACGTTCTCTCAAGAAAGGTCCTTTTATTGACCTACACTTGCTGAAGAAGGTAGAGAAAGCGGTGGAAAGCGGAGACAAAAAGCCTATTAAGACTTGGTCCCGTCGCTCAATGATCATCCCAACAATGATTGGTTTGACCATCGCTGTCCATAATGGTCGTCAGCACGTTCCAGTTTTCGTTACCGAAGAAATGATCGGTCACAAACTGGGCGAATTTGCACCAACTCGTACTTATCGCGGTCATGCTGCAGATAAGAAAGCTAAGAAGAAATAAGGAGTAGATGATGGAAGCTTTAGCTAAACATAACTTTGCTCGTATTTCTCCACAGAAAGCTCGCTTAGTTGCAGACCAAATTCGCGGTAAGTCGGTAGACCAAGCTCTAGAAATTCTAACTTTCAGCAACAAAAAAGCTGCTGTATTAGTTAAGAAGGTTCTTGAGTCAGCTATCGCTAACGCGGAACATAACGAAGGTGCAGATATCGACGATCTAAATGTCGCTAAAATCTTCGTAGATGAGGGCCCTATCATGAAGCGTATTATGCCTCGTGCTAAAGGTCGTGCGGATCGTATCTTGAAGCGTTCAAGCCACATCACTATTGTTGTAGCAGATCGCTAAAGACTAGGAGAGTAAGCAATGGGTCAGAAAGTACATCCTAATGGTATTCGTCTTGGCATCGTTAAGCCTTGGAATGCTACATGGTTTGCTAATACCAACGAATTCGCTGACAACCTAGACGGCGACTTCAAGGTACGTCAGTTCCTTACAAAGGAACTACAAAAAGCATCATTATCTCGTATCGTTATCGAGCGTCCAGCTAAGAGCATCCGTGTGACTATTCACACTGCTCGTCCTGGCGTTGTTATCGGTAAGAAAGGTGAAGACGTAGAGAAGCTACGCGCAGCTGTAGCTAAAATCGCAGGTGTACCAGCGCAAATTAACATCGCTGAAGTACGTAAGCCTGAGCTAGATGGTCAGCTTGTAGCTGATAGCATCGCGTCTCAACTAGAGCGTCGTGTTATGTTCCGTCGTGCAATGAAGCGTGCGGTACAAAATGCTATGCGTCTAGGCGCTAAAGGCATCAAAGTACAAGTAGGCGGCCGTCTTGGCGGTGCTGAAATCGCACGTTCTGAGTGGTACCGTGAAGGCCGTGTGCCTCTACACACTCTACGTGCAGACATTGATTACGCAACTTCTTCGGCTCACACTCAATACGGTGTGATCGGCATTAAAGTTTGGATCTTCAAAGGTGAGATTCTAGGCGGTATGCCAGCTGCTAACGCAGTAGAGCCAAAAGGCGATAAGCCTAAGAAGCAGCGTAAAGGCCGTAAGTAAGGAGTCGAACGATGCTACAACCAAAACGTACTAAGTTCCGCAAGGTTATGACTGGTCGTAACCGTGGTCTAGCTAAAGGTACTGAAGTAAGCTTCGGCGAATTCGGTCTTAAAGCTGTTGGCCGTGGTCGTCTGACTGCACGTCAAATCGAAGCGGCACGTCGTGCTATGACACGTCACATTAAGCGTCAAGGTCAAATCTGGATTCGTGTATTCCCAGACAAGCCAATTACTGAAAAGCCTCTTGAAGTTCGTCAAGGTAAAGGTAAAGGTTCAGTTGCGTACTGGGTTGCTCAAATCCAACCAGGCAAAGTTATGTACGAGATGAATGGCGTACCTGAAGAGTTGGCACGTGAAGCGTTCCGCCTAGCGGCACGTAAACTGCCTGTTAAAACTACTTTTGTAACTAAGCAGGTGATGTGATGAAAGCACAAGATCTACGCGAAAAGAACGTTGAAGAGCTTAACGCTGAGCTATTGAATTTGCTACGTGAACAGTTCAACTTGCGCATGCAAGCTGCAACTGGTCAACTTCAGCAAACTCATACTCTAAAAGCTGTACGCCGTGACATCGCACGTGTGAAAACTGTTTTGACTGAAAAGGCAGGCGCATAATGAGCGAAACTAACCGCATCCAGCAAGGCCGTGTAGTAAGCGACAAGATGGACAAGTCTATCGTTGTTGCTATTGAACGCACTGTAAAACACCCAATTTACGGTAAGTTCATCAAACGCACGACTAAAGTACACGCACACGACGAAGACAACACTTGTGGCCTAGGCGACAAAGTTGAAATCGCTGAGTGTCGTCCTCTGTCTAAGACTAAGTCTTGGACATTGGTTAAAGTTCTAGAAAAAGCGAAGATTTAATCTTTGTAATTCTATAACTTATAAGCGGCTCCAAATTATTTTTTGGAGCCGCTTGTTTTTTGTCTACCCAATTTAAAAAAAGGGTGGTACAATTCGCGTCCCTTTTAAAGAGGCAGCCCGACCCGAGAGGGTCTAGTTTTAATATTTAGCGGAGCACTAACAATGATCCAGATGCAAAGTACACTTGACGCAGCAGATAACTCTGGCGCGCGCAAGGTAATGTGTATTAAGGTTCTGGGTGGCTCTCACCGCCGTTATGCACATATCGGTGACGTCATCAAGGTTACAGTGAAGGAAGCGATTCCTCGCGGTAAAGTAAAGAAAGGTGATGTTCTGAAGGCGGTAGTAGTGCGCACCCGTAAAGGCGTTCGTCGCCCAGACGGTTCTGTCATTCGCTTCGACAGTAATGCTTGTGTATTGTTAAATGACACTACTGAGCAACCAGTCGGCACACGTATCTTTGGTCCTGTGACTCGTGAACTTCGTAACGCGAAATTCATGAAGATTGTATCACTAGCACCTGAAGTTCTGTAAGGAGCGGCAATATGGCAGCTAAAATCCGTCGTAATGACGAAGTAATCATTCTTGCTGGTAAAGATAAAGGCAAGAAAGGTAAAGTAACTAAGGTTCTGACAACTGGTAAAGTTATCGTTGAAGGCATCAACCTTGTTAAGAAACACCAAAAGCCGGTTCCGGCTCTAGGTCAACAAGGTGGCATCGTTGAACAAGAAGCAGCTATTGATGCTTCTAACGTTGCTGTTTTTAACGCGGCTACTGGTAAAGCAGACCGTATCGGTTTCCGTATCGAAGATGGCAAGAAAGTTCGTTTCTTCAAATCTAACGGCGAAACTGTTTCTAACTAATTAGAAGTAATTTGGAGTTCTACTATGGCGAAACTGCATGATTACTACAAGTCGTCTGTAGTCGCTGAGCTTACCAAAGAGTTCAGCTACACAAGCGTCATGCAAGTCCCTAGGATTGAGAAAATCACCCTAAATATGGGCGTTGGTGAAGCAATCAACGATAAGAAACTGCTAGAAAACGCAGCAGCTGATATGGCAACGATCTCTGGTCAAAAGCCACTTATCACTAAAGCGCGTAAATCTGTAGCTGGTTTCAAAATTCGTGAAGGCTACCCAATTGGTTGTAAAGTAACCTTGCGTGGTGAGCGCATGTGGGAATTTTTAGAGCGTTTAATCTCTATCGCACTTCCACGTGTACGTGATTTCCGTGGTGTTAGCGCTAAGTCTTTTGACGGTCGCGGTAACTACAGCATGGGCGTTCGCGAGCAAATCATCTTTCCGGAAATCGACTACGATAAAGTCGATCGTGTCCGCGGTCTTGATATCACTATCACGACTTCTGCGGGTTCCGATGAGGAAGGCCGAGCTCTGCTGGCTGCCTTTAACTTCCCATTCCGTAAGTAAGGGTAGGGTTACTGTTATGGCTAAACAATCAATGAAAGCACGTGAAGCTAAACGTGCAAAACTAGTAGCTAAGTTCGCTGAAAAGCGTTCTGCGCTAAAAGTTATCATTAGCGATGTAAACGCATCTGAAGAAGATCGTTGGAATGCGGTTCTTAAACTGCAATCTCTTCCACGTGATTCAAGTGCATCACGTCAGCGCAACCGTTGCAACCAAACTGGTCGTCCACACGGTTACCTACGTAAATTCGGTCTAAGCCGCATTAAGGTTCGTGAAGCTTGCATGAAAGGCGAGATTCCGGGTCTTCGTAAGGCTAGCTGGTAATTGCCACTTAATCATTTGGAGTAAATCTTATGAGCATGCAAGATCCGATTTCGGATATGCTGACCCGAGTTCGTAACGGTCAGGCAGCAAACAAAGTTGCTGTAAAAATGCCTTCTTCAAAGCTTAAAGTTGCAATTGCTGCATTACTTAAAGCTGAAGGTTACATCGTAGACTTCGCTGTTAACAGCGAAGCAAAACCTGAGCTAGAAGTTACTCTTAAGTACTTCCAAGCTAAACCTGTAATCGAGCAAATCAAGCGTGTATCACGTCCTGGTCTAAGAGTTTATAAAAATAAAGACTCTTTACCTACAGTGATGGGTGGTCTTGGTATTGCAGTTGTTTCTACTTCCAAGGGTCTGATGTCTGACCGTGCTGCTCGTAAAGCAGGTCTTGGCGGTGAAATCATCTGTTACGTAGCTTAAGGAGTAGATTATGTCTCGTGTTGCTAAAGCACCTGTCGCTATTCCAGCTGGCGTAGAGGTGAAACTAAACGGCCAAGAAGTTACTGTAAAAGGTAGCAAAGGTGAGCTTACTCGCGTTCTTAACAGCGCCGTAGTTATTGCACAGGAAGAAACCAACCTAACTTTCGGTCCGAAAGAAGGTGTTACTAACGCATGGGCACAAGCTGGTACAGCTCGCGCTCTAGTTAATAACATGGTTGTAGGTGTTACTGAGGGCTTCACTAAGAAGCTAACTCTTAAGGGTGTTGGTTACCGTGCTGCTATGAAAGGCAACTCTGTAGCTCTAACTCTTGGTTTTTCTCACCCAGTAGAGCACGCTCTACCTGAAGGTATTAAAGCTGAGTGCCCTAGCCAAACTGAGATCATCATTACTGGTTGCGATAAGCAAGTAGTAGGTCAAGTTGCGGCTGACATTCGTTCTTACCGTGCTCCTGAGCCTTACAAAGGCAAAGGTGTTCGTTACGCAGATGAAAATGTGCGTACTAAAGAAGCTAAGAAGAAGTAAGGTATCACTATGGATAAGAAAGCATCTCGCATCCGTCGTGCTACACGTGCACGTCGTAAGATTGCAGAACTTGGTGCAACTCGCCTGGTAGTACACCGTACTCCTCGCCATGTTTACGCACAAGTTATCGCGGCAAACGGCTCTGAGGTTATCGCAGCTGCTTCTACTGTAGAAAAAGCGATCCGTGAGCAAGTTAAGAACACTGGTAACGTTGATGCAGCTAAAGCAGTTGGTAAAGCTGTTGCTGAGCGCGCTCTTGAAAAAGGCGTAGCTTCAGTTGCATTTGATCGTTCTGGTTTCCAATACCACGGTCGAGTAGCGGCGCTAGCAGAATCTGCTCGCGAAGCTGGTCTGAAATTCTAAGGTAGGGTTGGAAGATGGCTAAAGAACAACAACAAGCTAATGATTTGCAAGAAAAGCTGATCGCAGTTAACCGTGTATCTAAGACGGTTAAAGGTGGTCGAATCATGAGCTTTACTGCACTAACAGTAGTTGGTGACGGTAACGGTCGCGTAGGTTTCGGTTACGGCAAAGCTCGTGAAGTACCTGCTGCGATTCAAAAAGCAATGGAAAAAGCGCGCCGTAACATGGTTACAGTATCGCTTAACGAAGGCACTCTTCACCACCCGGTGAAAGGTCGTCATTCGGGCTCTAAAGTTTACATGCAGCCAGCTGCAGAAGGTACAGGTGTTATTGCCGGCGGTGCAATGCGTGCTGTACTTGAAGTTGCGGGCGTACATAACGTACTTTCTAAAGCATACGGTTCAACGAACCCGATCAACATCGTTCGTGCAACGATTGGTGCTCTAGTAGACGTTAAGTCACCAGAAATGGTTGCTGCTAAACGTGGTCTAACTGTTGAATCTATTTCGGAGTAAGCACACGATGGCAACTATTAAAGTAACTCAAACTAAAAGCTCAATTGGTCGCCTACCTAAGCACAAAGCGTGTCTTAAAGGTCTAGGTCTTCGTCGCATCAACCATACAGTAGAACTTGAAGATACACCGTGCGTACGCGGTATGATCAACAAGGTTTACTACATGGTTAAGATTGAGGAGTAATCAGAATGCGTTTGAATACTCTATCACCGGCTGCTGGCTCTAAACCTTCTAAGAAGCGTGTAGGTCGTGGTATCGGTTCTGGCCTTGGTAAAACAGGTGGCCGCGGTCACAAAGGTCAAAAGTCACGTTCTGGCGGCTCTGTTCGTCCAGGTTTTGAAGGCGGTCAAATGCCTCTAAAACAACGTCTACCTAAATTCGGTTTCACTTCTCGTAAGAGCCTAGTGTCTGCTGAAGTTCGTCTAGCTGAGCTAGCGAAAGTAACAGGCGACGTAGTTGATCTTAACAGCCTTAAAGCTGCTAACGTTATCACTAAGAACATCGAGTTTGTTAAGATCGTTCTTTCTGGTGACCTAAGCAAAGCTGTGACTGTTAAAGGTCTACGCGTGACTAAAGGCGCTAAAGCTGCAATCGAAGCTGCAGGCGGTAAAATCGAGGAATAATCTCGAGGAACGAGGTACAGATGGCTAAGAAACCAGGACAAGATTTTCGTAGTGCTCAGAGCGGCTTAAGTGAACTAAAGTCGCGCTTATTATTCGTAATTGGTGCACTTTTAGTATTCCGAGCCGGCTCTTTTGTGCCGATCCCTGGTATTGACGCAGCTGTACTTGCCGATTTGTTCGATCAGCAAAAAGGTACCATCGTAGAAATGTTTAACATGTTCTCCGGTGGTGCTCTTGAGCGTGCATCTATATTAGCATTGGGTATCATGCCGTACATTTCGGCATCGATCGTAGTCCAATTGCTAACTGTAGTTCATCCAGCGTTAGCGGAACTCAAGAAAGAGGGTGAAGCAGGCCGTCGTAAGATAAGCCAATATACACGCTACGGCACGCTTGTACTTGCAACATTCCAAGCTATTGGTATCGCAACAGGCTTACCAAACATGGTCGACAATCTGGTTGTTATCAACCAAACCATGTTTACGCTTATTGCTACCGTGAGTTTAGTAACTGGTACCATGTTCTTAATGTGGTTAGGTGAACAAATCACTGAGCGAGGAATCGGTAATGGTATTTCCATTCTGATTTTTGCAGGTATTGTTGCTGGATTGCCTTCTGCAATCGGTCAAACAATCGAGCAAGCGCGTCAAGGTGAATTGCATGTGCTTCTTCTGCTGTTGATTGCTGTATTGTCTTTTGCTGTTATTTACTTCGTAGTTTTCATGGAACGTGGTCAACGTCGTATCGTCGTTAACTATGCGAAACGTCAACAAGGTCGTAAAGTTTTTGCAGCACAAAGCTCTCACTTGCCTCTTAAGATTAATATGGCAGGTGTTATTCCAGCGATTTTCGCATCAAGTATTATTTTGTTCCCAGGAACATTAGCGCAGTGGTTTGGTCAAAATGGTGAAAGCAGCGCGTTCGGTTGGTTAACTGACGTGTCATTAGCTCTTAGCCCAGGTCAACCTTTGTATGTAATGCTTTATGCAGCAGCTATAATCTTCTTCTGTTTCTTCTATACAGCGTTGGTGTTTAACCCACGTGAAACAGCTGATAACTTGAAGAAGTCTGGTGCATTCGTACCCGGTATCCGCCCAGGTGAGCAGACAGCGAAATATATCGATAAAGTGATGACTAGACTAACCCTTGCGGGCGCTCTATACATTACTTTTATCTGTCTGATTCCTGAGTTCATGATGGTCGCGTGGAACGTTCGTTTCTACTTTGGCGGCACATCACTACTAATCGTAGTGGTAGTTATCATGGATTTCATGGCACAGGTACAGACTCATCTGATGTCACAACAGTATGATTCTGTGTTAAAGAAAGCGAATCTGAAGGGTTACGGCCGTTAATTCGGTGGTAACAATTTCGATTCCATTTACGGAGTTTAGCAATGAAAGTTCGTGCTTCCGTTAAAAAAATCTGCCGTAACTGTAAAGTTATCAAGCGTAACGGTGTCGTTCGCGTGATTTGCAGTGAGCCAAAGCATAAGCAACGCCAAGGCTAATTAGCAGAAATTTTTACTTGAAATACAAGGTAGAGTCGAGTATATTCCTCGGCCTACCTTTTGCGTGCAAAAGAAGTAGTATGCCGCAGCGTATCCATAACGGGCTTTGCTGCGGATAATTCTTTTATGAACCCCTTAGGAGTGAATAATGGCCCGTATAGCCGGCATTAACATTCCTGATCATAAGCATTCTGTAATTGCACTTACTGCAATCTACGGTATCGGTAAAACTCGCTCTCAAGCTATTCTAGCTGAAGTGGGTATTGCTGAAGATGCTAAGATCAGTGAACTAACTGAAGAGCAGATCGATCAACTGCGTGATGGTGTAGCTAAGTACACTGTAGAAGGTGATCTACGTCGTGAAGTATCGATGAACATCAAGCGTCTTATGGACCTTGGCTGTTACCGCGGTCTTCGTCATCGTCGCAGTCTACCACTACGTGGACAGCGTACTAAAACCAACGCTCGCACCCGTAAGGGTCCGCGCAAGCCGATCAAGAAATAGTCGGATAAGGTAGAGTACAATGGCAAAACAACCAACTCGCGCGCGTAAGCGCGTACGCAAGCAAGTAGCTGATGGCGTAGCGCACATTCATGCTTCTTTCAACAACACAATCGTAACTATCACTGACCGTCAAGGCAACGCTCTTGCATGGGCTACAGCAGGTGGTTCAGGTTTCCGTGGTTCTCGTAAATCTACTCCGTTCGCAGCACAAGTTGCAGCTGAGCGTTGTGGTGAAATGGCTAAAGAATATGGCCTAAAGAACTTGGAAGTTATGGTTAAGGGTCCAGGTCCAGGTCGCGAATCTACTGTTCGTGCACTGAACGCTGCTGGTTTCCGTATCACTAACATTGTTGATGCGACACCAATCCCTCATAACGGTTGTCGTCCACCTAAGAAACGTCGCGTTTAAGTTTCGTTTCTAGGAATATTGGAGAAAGATCATGGCAAGATATTTGGGTCCTAAGCTTAAGCTTAGCCGTCGCGAAGGTACTGACTTATTCCTTAAGTCTGGTGTCCGTGCGATCGATACCAAGTGTAAAATTGATAACGCACCAGGTGTACACGGCGCTCGTCGCGGTCGTCTATCTGAGTATGGCGTTCAGCTTCGTGAGAAGCAAAAAGTTCGTCGTATCTACGGCGTTCTAGAAAAACAATTCCGCAACTACTACAAAGAAGCTGCACGTCTTAAAGGCAACACAGGTGCAAACCTGCTTCAGCTTCTTGAAGGTCGTCTTGATAACGTAGTTTACCGTATGGGCTTTGGCGCCACTCGTGCTGAATCTCGTCAACTAGTTAGCCACAAGTCTATTCTAGTTAACGGTAAAGTTGTAAACGTTCCTTCTTTCAAAGTAGCGGCAAACGACGTTGTTTCTATCCGCGAGAAAGCTAAACAGCAATCTCGTATTAAAGCGGCTCTAGAAGTTGCTGAACAACGTGAAAAGCCAACTTGGATTGAAGTAGATGCTGGCAAAATGGAAGGTACATTCAAGCGTATGCCTGAGCGTTCTGACCTATCAGCTGACATCAATGAACACTTGATCGTCGAACTTTACTCTAAGTAAGGTTAAAAAAAGAGAGGACACAATGCAGGGTTCTGTAACAGAATTTCTTAAGCCGCGTCTTGTTGACATTGAACAGATCAATACGACACACGCGAAAGTAACTCTTGAGCCATTAGAGCGCGGTTTCGGCCACACTCTAGGTAATGCTCTTCGCCGCATTCTTCTATCTTCTATGCCGGGTTGTGCCGTAACAGAAGTTGAAATCGAAGGTGTGCTACACGAATACAGCACTAAAGAAGGCGTTCAGGAAGATATCCTGGAAATCCTTCTAAACCTTAAAGGTTTGGCTGTACGCGTTGCTGAAGGCAAAGATGAAGTGTTTATTACACTGAACAAATCAGGCTCAGGCCCTGTTGTTGCAGGTGACATCACCCACGATGGTGATGTAGAGATCGCTAACCCTGAGCACGTAATTTGTCACCTAACGGATGACAACGCTGAGATCGCTATGCGTATCAAAGTAGAACGTGGTCGTGGTTACGTTCCAGCTTCAGCTCGTATCCATACTGAAGAAGATGAGCGTCCTATCGGTCGTCTACTAGTTGACGCTACTTACAGCCCGGTTGATAAAATCGCTTACGCTGTAGAAGCGGCACGTGTAGAACAACGTACTGATTTAGACAAGCTTGTTATCGATATGGAAACGAACGGTACTCTAGAACCTGAGGAAGCAATCCGTCGTGCAGCTACTATTTTAGCTGAACAATTGGATGCGTTCGTAGATCTTCGTGATGTACGTGTACCTGAGGAGAAGGAAGAGAAGCCAGAATTCGATCCTATCCTACTACGTCCTGTAGACGATCTTGAACTAACAGTTCGCTCTGCTAACTGTTTGAAAGCAGAAGCGATTCACTACATCGGTGATCTTGTACAGCGCACTGAGGTTGAGCTACTTAAAACGCCAAACCTTGGTAAGAAATCTCTTACAGAGATTAAAGATGTGCTTGCTTCACGTGGTCTTTCTCTAGGCATGCGTCTAGAAAACTGGCCACCAGCGTCAATCGCTGAAGATTAATCGAAAAGTTAGAAGGATTAGGTCATGCGCCATCGTAAAAGTGGTCGTCAACTCAACCGCAACAGCAGTCATCGCAAAGCGATGTTCAGCAACATGGCTAGCTCTCTTGTTCGTCACGAAGTTATTAAAACTACCGTGCCTAAAGCAAAAGAACTACGTCGCGTAATTGAGCCATTGATTACCCTAGCTAAGACAGACAGTGTTGCTAACCGTCGTCTTGCATTTGCTCGCACTCGTGATAACGAAGTTGTGGCAAAACTATTTAATGAACTAGGCCCGCGTTTCGCGGCTCGCCAAGGTGGTTACACTCGCATTCTTAAATGTGGTTTCCGTACTGGTGATAAAGCTCCAATGGCTTACATTGAGCTTGTAGACCGCCCAGCTGCTGAAGAAGCTGCTGAGTAATCTATACTAGATTCTTAATACAAAAGCCGAGCATTAGCTCGGCTTTTTTGTGTCTGTAGAACAAGGAAAAGATAATAGAAATTGCACCATGATGTTTGGCACTTTTTGCTTGTCTTATCTGCTCCAATTTTCAAAAATGT
Organism: Vibrio sp. 10N.261.51.C6; assembly: GCF_041471785.1. Lineage (NCBI taxonomy): Bacteria > Pseudomonadati > Pseudomonadota > Gammaproteobacteria > Vibrionales > Vibrionaceae > Vibrio > Vibrio sp. 10N.261.51.C6. The sequence goes on from NZ_JBFRPB010000090.1 coordinate 14,265, forward strand.
CTCGTATCTCGTATCTCGTA
>NZ_JBFRPB010000091.1:0-11964 GCF_041471785.1 Vibrio sp. 10N.261.51.C6
AAAGGTCAACACGCCCTAATCTCATTCAGCAGCAAATACATTAAAGTCGGTTGCCCAGTTTAGCCTGTGCCAAATGGTAACCTCTGTCTATCATCTCTTGTGAGCGATCGAACTCTAAGGTGCCACAAGCATTACGTGGGATCTCAAGCGTAATATCGGCGGGATAAGCGGCCAGCTTCTGGCGAGCAATGGTCGATTGCATCGCATCAAACGCTTGGTTGGCAATGTCGTAAGCAGCAAAATTGAAGCTCATTTTACTTTTTACACTGTTACCGAGATTATCGATAAAGTGAACAACCTTCTCATGCAGGTTACTCTCTTTTGTTGGTAGGGAAACCGGTATCACTTCCTGTTGAAGCATTTCGGGTTCACCACCTAAGTTCACAGCCAGAGTAAAGTCTGTCTTATCACTAAAGGTAGGCGCAATCGGTACGGGATTGAGCACTCCGCCATCAATCAGCACTTCACCATTAATGACATGTGGAGTGAAGAACAGTGGCAAAGAGATAGAGGCGCGAATGGCATCAAACAGAGAACCTGATTGCAGCCAAACCTCTTTTTCATCGGCGACGTTAGCGGCAACTGCGGTATAAGGGATAGGCAGATCTTCAATTGAAATCTCGCCGATCAGCCCACGCAGTGTGTCGATGATCTTGTCCCCTTTGAACATACCACTCGACTGCCATGAAAAGTCCAACAACATCGCCATATCACCTTGATCGATACTGGTGACCCACTCTTCAAATTCATCCAACTTGCCCGCAGCGTAGACACCACCGATAAGTGCGCCAATTGAACAGCCAGAAATGGATTTTATCTGATAGCCATGCTCAATTAACCAGCGGATGACTCCAACGTGAACCAAGCCTCTTGCGCCACCACTGCCAAGTACCAATGAGATCGTTTTTGCCATCATATTAATCCTTTAGTTTTAAATTCTAGGTGGGCTAACTCGCCGATTTACCAATTCGCCGATCTCAACTCACTGAATCACTCTCAGTCCATACGGGTAATGAAGGTTTGCTCGTCATCGACAAAAGCCACGTAGTCGCCGTGATAGATAAAAACCCGACCACGCCCTTCAACGATACACGCAAGCTGTGGGTTCAAATCTTCTTCAATATCTCTACTTTGAAAAGTGCCGGTATCGGTGATCACACCGCGGAGTTTAGGCAAAAATCCATAACTGCGTTTGGCTTGATCAATCAGGCTCAACTCGCTGGCGGTAGAAAAGCAAGCTGGGATTGGGCCTGCATCTTCGATAAACATAGTTTTCAGTTCTTCAAAGGCTGTAATTACCAGCCAGTCGATGCCATTTACGTGATGGATAAACATTGTTTATAAATACCTAGTTTCTCGATAACTCTAATGCGGAGATTCTATCACTATCAAGTGCAGAACGTGGGAGAAATTAAGGGACTACAAATAACCAGACACATACTATCTACAGGGTCTAATACTAGTCGTCCGACTCTACGACTAATGTCTAACCGACTGAGTCTATTTGTTTTTTTTGGTTTGGTATAAGGTACTAACAACTAAATGTTAATGAGTTTTTAATTACAAGTTGACGCATTGTTTGCACTTCATACCGTGAGTCAACAACGTTTGTTGGAATAACACACCTAAGAGTGTGAACGAAAAGGAATCAAAATGAGCACTACTTTAGAGTCCGCACATATACAAACAGAGAAGCCTCAAGCCAATGAGGATGAACTCACCTATGAACAACAACATAAACCAAGCTCAGAGTTTGAATCCCGAGAACAGTATCTAGAACACGAATTGCAAATCATGTCGCCTAAGCGCTGGCGTCCAAATTTGCCGTTTAAAGATTATCGATTTGAGATAGAAGACACCATCCCAGCGATGGCGGCGACCATTGGTAAAGTGGTTATGGTGGGCGCGATTGCAGCCACCTTTGCTGGGGCTCTCGGATTAAATGAAGACTTCATTCTAGAAAACGTTCGTTATGAACTGCTCATCGCCTCTGTTTTCATTATTATTTTCTCTGGCTTTTTATTGCCGACTGCAAACCTCGCAGGGACCCACGGCCCACTTATCCCTTTGATTCCGATTGTGGTTGCAGCAGGTGGACACCCGATGGCGTTTGGCCTGTTGATTGGCGCTTTTGGCCTCATCTTAGCCATCAGTAAAGGTGGCAGCATGTTGGCCAACCTCACCAGTAAAGGCGTGTGTGGCGGCTTATTGCTCTACCTCGGCTTTGTTGGAACCGCCTCTCAAGTGAAAAAGCTTTTCGCTTGGGCTGAAGGAATCGGTATGAGCCACATCGCGTTTGTGGTGATCTTTTGCACCATTATCTTGTACGCGCTACTGGAACACTTCCGCAAACGTTGGTTAGCAGTACCTCTTAGCTGCTTGTTGGGTGGTACGATCGCATTTGCCATGGGCGCCCCATTTGCTTTCCACACTGAGCCAGGCTTGCCCAACATGAACCCTATGTATTGGTGGGGAGAAGATACAGGTTGGATGCTAGGCCTACCGACGATTGAACACTTCATGGTGGTATTGCCGTTTGCGATTCTAGCCGTAGCGATGTGGTCACCGGATTTCTTAGGGCATCAAGTATTCCAAAAGATCAGCTACCCAGAACGTACCGAAAAAGTACACATGAACATCGACGACACCATGACCACGGCATCAATTCGTCAAACGTTCGGTTCTCTGCTTGGCGGTACTAACTTTACATCTTCATGGGGTACTTACATCGTACCAGCGGCGATAGCTAAACGCCCTATTCCTGCTGGCGCGCTGCTCACAGCTCTGTTCTGTATCATCGCCGCAGTTTGGGGTTACCCGATGGATTTAGCTATCTGGCAACCGGTACTGTGTGTCGCGCTGATTGTTGGAGTATTTGTGCCATTGCTAGAAGCTGGAATGGAAATGACGCGTGAAGGAAAAACCACCCAGTCGGCCGCGATTGTTGTGTTTTCTTCAGCACTGGTTAACCCTGCATTTGGTTGGGCTCTCACCATGCTGTTAGATAACTTAGGCTTAGTCGGTTGTAAAGAACGCAGCAGTGAACTGAGCAATATGAGCCGTTGGGTATTGCCAGGCATTATGTTTATTGTACTAACAAGTGTAATGGCGTTGGTTGGCCTTCTACCAGGGATTCCAGCGATTATCCCAAGCTTTCGTTAAGCTCAATTAATATTGAGTTTTGGTCGAAACACAAAAAGGCCTTGCACACGCGAGGCCTTAGTTTTATCTATCGAACGGTTACAGCTAATCTTTATCAACGGCAACGCCCTACTGCACTGACTTCAAAGCTTTCATCAACATTGCGTTGAACGGATCTAGCATCAAAGCCTCTCAAGATCTCTTTAGATAAACGTTCGAGGAGGGAGAGCATTCTTTGCCATTGAACATATGGCTATAGTTGTAACGATCGATATTCAGTTACTCCCCCTCTCCCATTAGCTTTTACCTATACCAGCTAGAGATTAAAGATGTAAATGACCAATCTGACACTTACACAAAATGTAAGTTGTCATCAAACCTTAAACATTAGAGCAAAAACTCAGCTTAGATAGTTCAAGTTTAAATGTTAGCGTAATGTTACATATGCAAACCAACAGTACGAGATATGCAGCACGTAAAACTCTTAAACCGCAACACCTTCGCTGGGCTCGCAGCAACATTGGTTGGAAACGGTATTGGTCGCTTTGCCTACATAGCATTAATGCCTGTGCTCATTCAAAGTGGATGGTTCTCAAGCGAGGATGCCTCCATACTCGGCGCTGCAACACTGATTGGCTATATCTTCGGGGCTCCTGCATCGAGCTTTTTACAGAGATATTATTCAACAGGCACACTCATACGCGCCTCTCTGTTGTTAAGTAGCGTTAGCTATCTTGGTTGTGCCTTAAAATCTGCTCCCTTTGAATGGTTTTTAACGCTTAGAACCATAGCGGGTATATCGGGTGCCGTACTCATGGTACTCGCACCACCCGTGGTCACCAGCCTTCACCCGCAAGAAATGAAAGCAAGAATCAGTGGCGTTGTGTTTTCAGGCATTGGCCTTGGTGCCATGATTTCAGGAACCATCATACCTTTGCTTATCTACCAAAGTGTTGAAAGTGCATGGTTAGGTATGGGAGCGATCGCTTTCGTTGCAACTGTCCTGACGTGGAACACATGGGCTCTTGAAGCTAAACCAAACCATTGTGATAAAAGCCCATCGACGTTTGATGCCTTATCTAAGAATGAGCGCATTAGTATTAGCTGCGTACTTTTAGCCTACACCTTTAGCGCCATTGGTTATTTACCTCATACTCTTTTTTGGGTCGACTATATTGTTCGAGAGCTAAAAATGAGTTTTGCGAGCGGTGGTTTTTATTGGGCTGTGTTTGGAATAGGAGCAGCGATTGGGCCAATAGTAACTGGTATATTAGGGGATAAATTTGGACTTAAAAAAGCACTATTAGCGGCGTTTATTTGTAAAGCTGCTGGGGTTGCTCTTCCACTATTAAGCACCAGTGAAACAGCACTTTTTGCTTCATCTTTGTTGGTCGGTATGTTTACGCCTGGCACCGTAACACTGGTATCAACCTACACCTTAGAAATCGTCGGGACTCAGCTCCATACGAAATCTTGGGGAGCAATGACAATGGCTTTTGCTATATCGCAAGGAATAGTCGGCTTCGTTATGGCTCACTACGCCCCTCAACTCACCAGTTATAACCTCTTATTTATGATCAGCGCGAGTGCACTGATTTTGTCGATACTCTGCATCGCATTTACATCAACTAAACAGCAGACATTAAACACTGCTCAAACAAGTTCTTAGCAAAGGAATCGCTCATGAAACTGTATTTAAACGACACCTCTCCATTCTCCAGAGCAGTGCTGGCAACGGCCTATTTGTGTGATGCTCCAATGGTTCTTGAATGGGTCGACCCGTGGCAAACACCCAGCACATTGGTCGCAGTTAATCCATTTAGTACCATTCCGGTTCTAGAAACCAGTGATGGGGTTGCACTGACCGAGAGTTTAACGATCTGTGAGTTCCTCATGCAAGCATACCCAACAGAAAAACTAACAGTGACCAAGGCTAGCGACACTCAACGTATGTCGTTATTGGGAGTGAGTAAAACGTTGATGGAAGTGGCCTTTCGGTGTGCTGCACTGAGCCGCTTCGAAGCTGAGCAAAACGAGCTAACGATTAGGGGAAAGGAAGGTATTAAAAGAAGCGTTAAAGCACTTATCGGGCAGTTGAATAACAATGACGATTTGCTTGAACCTGACTTCTCAACATTGTACCTGCACGTCGCATTAGATTACGTCTTATTCAGGCATGCTAATTTGCTTTCAGCAGAAGAGCGCGACATCCTCACTACTGCCTTACATAATTCGCCGTTTAAAGACACATTGGCAAAACTTAGCCTAGAGTCGCTTTCAAAAAAGCTTAACTATTGCGAATACAAAAATTCTTAATCACTTTGAACAGTGTTGTGTTGAACGAGTCTAACAAGGCCTCGCACACGAGAGGCCTTGTTTTATCTGCGTTCCAACGAACGAGTAGCTATAAATTTACGATGGTAAAACCAAATCAACTCGAGAGCCATTCATCCAATACTTTGATGAATTTAGGATTAATGAGATAACCGATAGAAGCATGGGGATTGCTTTTTCCATTGCGAATATTGAGGTTATAGACTGGGGGGATGTCTTTCATTCCACCGGGTATCAGATCCAGTTTGAGCATATCTTTAAAGTCATTTCTAATTTTGCTGTCATGAGAGATAAAATCATCTTCTGCCGAAATGTTTATCCATTGCTGAATGTTTAAAGGGTACTTCTTCTCATCTTTCAAGCGGCTCCCTTTTAGCCTATCTTTTACGTTTTCATCTCCTAACGGTGACCCAAGCGTAAGCAATAAGTTGACCTTCTTGCCTGCACCATAGTCGTGTCTATACTCTCCGTAATGAGACAACTTCCACAGCACGTCATAACTGATCATCGTCCCAAGACTGTGCGATACAATCATCACATCATCCTGATTATCAAGCGCTTCCTTCAGTTCAACCATTAGCCTATGCCTAACATCGCTGCCAAAATAGGTATCTTCATACCAATAATGCGCCATATCCGGCGCGACCTTCGTTATAAGTGTCTCAGCCACACCCAGCTTTCCAAATAGCGATGAAAAGGTATCTGCTAGCGCCTCTTTTAGAAAACCAATTTTAGATACCTTGTTATACGTTGTTTTATTGAACTGGCTTGTCTTGTACTTCTTGAGTTCAGACAGCGCTTGCTGTCGACTTACAGGGTCTTCTGTTGGTTTCTCTAACAATGTATTTGATAGTTCACCGTAGTAGACAAACCGTTTATCGACATCTTTAAAAGCTTGTAATGAACTTGAGTCTCCACAATCTCGCTGCAAGCCATGTTCTATAGCCTCATACCAAAGTGCTTGAAGGGGAGCTTTATCGGGCTTTTGAGCGCGACCATGAATGAATATTATTTTCTTAGCCATAGCAGAACGTCCTAAACACATAGTTAAAGTGATTATCAGCAGAAAGCACCACTAGATTCGGTCAGCCCTTACCAAGAACAGCAGCGCTAAGGACGTATCTAGGAGTGGTTGATAGACCATTTATATAACTATGAGGCCGTCGTTTAAGGACCATAAACGAATGAACGATGCGATCATTACTCGCAAATTGAAATGAATGTAGCTAGCAAAACCTCCAACTCACAAAAAGGCCTCGCACACGCGAGGCCTTAGTTTTATCTATCTAACGGGTACAACCATCCTTTAATAACTACAGCGCCCTACTTCACTGACTTAACCGCTTTCATCAACGTTGTATTGAACTGCTGTGGTTGCTCTAGCATTGGGAAGTGGCCTGAATCTTCAATGTAGTAAATGCTGTAATCCTTGATGTGTTTCTTGTTCGCTTCTGAATCCGTTGGCCATAGGCGAGCGTTAACCAATATTACTGGCACATTCACGTTCTCATACACGCGGTGAGCTTCGCCTGTCACATATTGACCTAGGTAGTGGCGGAACTGGTTTATCGCGATAGCTGGCGGTGCTGATGCCATGTCTTGCGTTACCCAGTAAAGTAAATCCGTGTCTACGCCTTTTGGTAGCGGGTCTTTCACGAACATAGTAATGCCCGCTTGGAAGTCTGCTTCAAACGGTTTGGTCATTGCATCTAGGTCGCTTTGTGAAACCGCAAGTGCAACGTTTTGCGATGTGTCTACACCAATAATGCCCTTAACTCTTTTCGGCATCAGTTTAGCGGCTTCTGCAATCACACCACCGGCCATGGAATGCCCAACTAAGATGACGGATTCGAGTTGTTCTTTCTCGATTACGGCTTTGATGTCTTCAGCAAACGCAACCATGGTGTACTCTTCACGGTTGAACGACGAGTTACCGTGCCCAGCTAAGTCCATGGTGATTACTTGGTACTGCTTTGAAAACTCACTCACTTGGTTTTGCCAAAGCCTACTGTCTAAGCTCCAACCGTGGATGAAGATCAACACTGTCTCCCCACTCCCACTTTTGCCATACGCAATTTGCTCACCATCGTGAGATATAGCAATACCGTACTTAACCGTTGAATCATGAGCCATGGCACTCATGCTACCAAGTGTCATGAATACCAAGAGTGTGATGTTTAGAATTAAACGTTTCATAGTGTCTCTCTACTTACTTTAGAGGGAACACAGAAAACGCCCCTCTCAATCAATATAGTCACTATAAAGTGTGAAGCTTTAGACAGGTCAATAGAGATTTAGATAAAGGCCTCTTCCGTGATGGTGACTTAACCAACTTATTTCTGCCCCATTATGGTTTAGAGAAGGAGCTCATCCACATTTTGTAATGTGTGCGTTTGCCCTATATTTGTCTATTGCTAAATTAACAAAACCACTAAAAAATCCTTCCAACTACAATCGTGATGACCAAATTAAAAAGGAGGTCATCATGGTAGTTTTCAACAAAACGAAACGAAGTGGCGTCAAAAAGCCTTTTCGGCTTGAGGAAATTTGGCGGATCAGAACCAGATTAGAAATTGAAAATAATTTGATGCAGCTTGCGTTGCTCAACTTAGCTATTGATAGCAAACTTAGAGCAAGTGATTTGCTCGTTCTCAGAGTTTGCGATGTATCTTCGCAAGATAGGATATTTAAACGCGTTAAGCATATCCAGCGCAAAACAGATATTGAAGTTCAATTTGAGATAACGACAAGAACTCAACAGAGTCTAATGAAATGGATTTTGATGGCTTCGCTACATGCAGCAATTTTATTTTCCCAAGCCAAAGGCGAAAGCAACAACCGATTAGCTATTCGTACTATCGATACTTAGTGAGGAGATGGGCTTCTAATCTGGGGTTGGATCCTAACTTGTATGGCACTCACTCGATGAGGCGAACAAAAGCGACGTTAGTCTACGCAAAAACGAAAAATATCCGAGCGGTGCAGCTACTACTTGGTCATACCAAGGTAGATAATACAATCCGCTATCTCGGGGTTGAATTAGAAGATGCATTGTTGCTTTCAGAAGGTACTGAGTGTTAATCGAAAAGGAACCTAAATACTTAGGTGTTTCAATTGCTATTACGCTGAAAGTTGTTACCCATTCACCACTACACTTGATTATTTTCAATACGTTAAGTGCAAATACTACTAATCTGTCCAAGGTTTAGAGGACCTTGAACAGATTAGGTATACACAAGCTTAAATTAAACGTTGGAACGCGCGGTTTTCTTCTTTGATTTATAGGCTTTCATTGAAATTTTTAGAGCAAGCTGTTTTTGTTTAATTGAAATGAGTTGTCTAGTTACGACCTTATGGTGTAACTCTGTGATAAAGTTTTTTTCCCAAGGCGTAAGGCGGTCAAACCTCAATAAAATAGTGTCATTGAGTACATTGAACAACTCGTATTGGCTTTTATCCATTCGACTGCTAAGCATTCAATTAGAGCACTTAGCTAGAGAAATGACGTTAAGGCTTTCTACTTTCTCATTTTTCTCTAAGGTAATGATTCGATAAGAGATTCCATTATCTAATAAAGGTCTTATTTCGATATTGTCACAAAAACTAACGGTGACCTTTTCTACTAAACTGCCCATGTCCAACGTTTGCTTTTTTACGAAAACAAGAGTGATAATACTGGCTTCTGACTTCGCATCTACGAGTGTGACTGAGCCTAAATCTTGTGGTAACTTGCTTGAGATAACCGTCGCTCTATAATCGGCAAGCCCATTAGATTCCTTTGGGCTCATTTGACAACCGTTAAGCATGATACTAACGAATATAATTGCTGCTTTTCGTAGCATTACTCCCTCCTTCTCCCCTTAGTAGCCTTAAAATATTTATAGATATAACGTGAAGACATAGAAGATAAGAGAGCACTGTAATCTAGACTGAATGTGACGGTTTCTCCTATCAATAATGGTTTCTGTGAGGATTCAATGACAAGATGATCACTGGTTGAAGACATGATCTTAATCCCATTCGGAGCCTTAAGCCCGCTGACACAAACATCTTGGCGGCCTAATGCTAGAATAGCTTGTGAGACCTCCCCTCTATCTTGAAGGTTTTCTTTTTCACCAAAAGCATTTAACCCCCGACTCCCCCAAGGCAAAGTCGGTTTAGTCTTGGATTCAATCACTTCAGCGGTCAAAGAAACCGCATCCGTATGTAAGCCTTTGATATTTTCGTGCTCTAAAGGCTCACAGCCTAAAAAAATGGCTTCTCCTATACGAAGGTGATTGACTCGAGTTAAGCCTGTTCTCTGAAGAGCCCAGTTAACTGAAGCAGAATTACCCCCTGAAATAATTTCTAGACTGACCCCAAATGTAGCTTCAATTCCATCGGCAAGCTCAGAAAGAATACTCATATTTTGATCATCTGGAGCGACACCATATCGACAGGCTAAATTCGTACCAATTCCTTTTATCGTGATGTTTGGTAAAGAAATAATCTCTCGGATAAAATCAATCACGCGATTTGGCATCACACCTTCTCTGAGATCGCCAAGCTCAACCATAATAATGATACCGTGACAGCAATTTTGTTGTTCCGCTGCATGTGAAAGCCTCTGAATCACTTCAACTTCAGAGTTTAAACTCATATCACTGTATTTTATTACGCTCGCCACTTGACTGAGCATGGGTGTACGTATCAGCATTTTAGGGATAGCAATGCCAGATTCAGTCATCTTTTGAAGATTTTCGATTCTTGAATCGGCTAACATTGTTGCGCCAGCATCAATAAGAACTTGTGCGATGATAGGGTGGCCGAGGAAGGCTTTTGTTACAGGCGTAACGGATATATTTTTCAGTGAGAGCTGAGAAATCAGGAACTGAGCGTTATGATGAACTTTCCCACAATCGATGTCTAACCTAGGGTAGTTCACCCTTTTTCGGCCAGTTTACTTGCTATTATAGGAAAGGCTGACGTTACGATGTGCAGTAGATGTTCAACAGGCTGTGACAAGACATCAGTAACCGGTAAACCAAATTCGGTAGTGTAAGTGTCTATCGCACAACGTGTTTCATCCAACGACATATCTTCATGATTCAGTGTTAGTCCAATAACATTGGTATTAGAAAACGTTTCGATAAGATTGATTTCTGAGGCAATCGAAGGCATTGAGCAATCAGGAAAATCACTACGATATAAACGTTTAGGGGCATGTTGCAGTATCACACCCGTTGGACAACTGCCACGTAAGATAAAAGCGCTGGTTGAAAACGCAGGGTGACTCAAGGCTCCTTGCCCTTCAATAATAATCAGATCCGGATTTTCTTTTTCATAGGCCTGTACAATGACAGATTCCAACTCACCGGCACAAAATTGTGAAGGAACAGCATCGAGTGCAACGCAGTATTGTGCGCCCTGCATAATGCCTGTTTGACCAGTGGCAATCAGAACGACGTTAAGGCCTTTTTTAGTCAGTTCATTCGCCAATATTGTTGCTGTTGTTCGTTTTCCTAGCGCGCAATCCGTCCCCATTACAGCAATTCTCGGGCATTTAACGTTGTGTATTTTCCCGCTAAACGTTTTCAGTTCGCCTTTATTTTTGGGTTTGCGAGTATCGAATATTCGAACGTTATTCTTTAAGCTGGCTTCTAAAAATAGAGGATCATCGGTTAGGAATTCATGTAAGCCATTTACGATGTTCATTCCTAGTGACATGGCATTTAAAATGATGCTTTTATCTAAGTCAGATAAAAAGCCACTTGATGGCGCAATGCCAAAAATGAAGTAATCAGGAATGCTTTCTGCGTGAATGATAGCTTCTTCAGCATTAGCAAGGATAGGTATTCCATTGGCTTTGTTATCAAGAACTTCACCAGCATCTAAGCCAGCAGACTCACTATCAATAACTGATAGAATACGATAGCTTAACGAATGTCTCACTAATCCATTAGCGGTTTTACCATCAATTTTACCAAAATTACCTTCGCAATATATAATCGCAGAAGGGATGACTGGTTTTACTTTCTGAGCAAGTGGTAACCAAGGTGCGAAGTGGGGTACGTCGTTGTTGATTTCTACATTTTCAATTCTAGTGAGTTTGAAGATGTTTCTTAACTTTTGAGTTGAAATGGACATAATTAAAGCCTGCAGTATGGCTTAGGAGGGCGACTAAGGAGTGCCGAGTTGCGAGTTCGGAAAAGAAAAGAAGTCCCTACTAAGCGGTAGGGATAACAACCAAGGTAACACACTCACCAGACTTTTGTTGGTTATTATTAATACGCTTTCTGAGTCTATTACTTTCAGACTTCGCCCATACTAGCGTAATTGATTAGATAGCTAATACTCATTGTTCAACGTCGCCGTATCAAACTCGCAGCTTTACGGTTTCAAGATACTTTTTCTAATATCAGTTAAGTGAATTAGAGTTTTGAGTATAACGCGTTTATGCCCAATAATGAGTTAGTATCCGCATCCATCTCCAATCGAGTAGGAGGAGGC
>NZ_JBFRPB010000092.1:0-9815 GCF_041471785.1 Vibrio sp. 10N.261.51.C6
GGCCTCCTCCTACTCGATTGATCAAAAATATTCATATCAACACCAGCACGTAATCCAAGCATTGGTGTCGCTTGGTAAACGTAGGCCCCGCCTAGGCTTATACCATGTGTTGTTTTCTCTTCTACTTCGCCTGAGCGCGTTTTCGTACCGTCATAACTTGCCACGCCAATTTCAGCCTGAAAGCCGTGGATTTGGTTTCTTCCAAACATGTTTTGCTTCGTAACAGGTTTAAATCAAGAGAGCTGAATAAGTCTTTAGCCATATCTATCCATGAAAATTTTCTGCGCTATTAAATCTAATATACGTCAGTCAGTTAGATTAGTCAGCGAGGTTCTCTGGATTTATGCTGGCGACTATTGCCCTAAGCGGTGAGGGCGGCTCTCACATCAGATATCTTACTCGCATCTGTCACTGGGATCTGATAATCATCAATATTATCACTGCCCATTTGAGCACTTGAGTTGTTTTCCATTAGACTCGGTCTTGTCGATTTACCTGAAAGGTGAAGTGCAGGTACTTGGGTGGTACTTTGAATCATCTTAGCATTCGTTGCATTGACGCCAGCGCCAGCCATGATATCGATTCTGCCATCGGCTTGTTTGACCATATCTGCGAGCACATTGATGCCTTGCTCAGCATTAACAGCGAGCCCTGATGTCAGGATTCTTTCACATCCAAGTGTGATGACCTGTTCTAATGCTGTTTGATAATCAGAGCTTTGATCAATGGCTCTATGGAACGTCATTCCAAGCTTCAATGAGTGCGCTTTGTCAGCCAGTTGCTGCATTTTTGGCATATCAATACTTCCGTTCGGCGCTAATACACCAAGTACGACCCCATCCAATCCTGCATTTGCGCAAGCTTCAATATCTTCAAGCATACAGAGCATATCGTCGTTATCGAAAATGAAGTCGCCTTGTCTTGGGCGTATCATAGCGTAGACCGGAACCGACGAAGCTATTGCCGCTTGTTTCATCATTCCGAAGCTTGGAGTTAATCCGCCAAGTGCTAATGAAGAGCAAAGCTCAATTCGATTCGCGCCACCAGATAGTGCGGTATGAAGAGATTCTAAGTTATCGATACAGACTTCAATTTCGGTGTTCATCGTGTTTATCCGTTCAAAAAGATACTGATGAAATAATAGCAATCTAGGTGTGATTCTGAATAGATGGGGATAAGGGAAAATAGAGGTAAAGTTTAGGTTTATCGCTACCTCAATTATCTATTACAAGAGTCAGTCTAGGGGAGCGAGGAGAGGGAAAACAAAAAGCCCGAAGCGTTAACTTCGGGCTTTTAATAGGACTTTACTTCTTAACTGATTGGCGGTGCGCTTTGCGCTATTAGCTTATGCTTTATGTCTCTTTAAAGAGAATCTTCCAACCATTAACCCGCGTTGAGTTCGGGCTTAAGAGGTAATTACTTGCTTAGGTCGTCAGCGTGCTCAGATAGGAATGCTGCAACACCTTTTGGAGATGCGTCCATACCTGATTTGCCTTCTTCCCATTGTGCAGGACAAACTTCACCGTTCTTCTCGTGGAAGTTTAGTGCGTCTACCATGCGTAGCATTTCGTCGATGTTACGACCTAGTGGAAGATCGTTAACTACTTGGTGACGTACAAGACCGTCAGCGTCGATTAGGAAAGAACCACGGAAAGCAACGCCTGCTTCTGGGTGCTCAACATCGTATGCTTTGCAGATCTCGTGCTTAACGTCAGCAATTAGAGGGTATTTAACTTGACCAATACCGCCATCAGCGATAGCAGTGTTACGCCATGCGTTGTGAGAGAATTGAGAATCGATAGAAACACCGATTACTTCAACGCCTTTAGCTTGGAAATCTTCAAGACGGTTGTCGAAAGCGATTAGCTCTGAAGGACAAACGAAAGTGAAGTCTAGTGGGTAGAAGAAAACTACAGCTTTCTTACCTTTAGTGAATTCTGCGAAGTTGAAGTTATCAACGATCTCACCGTTACCTAGAACAGCTGCTGCAGTAAAGTCAGGGGCTTGACGACCTACTAGTACCATTTTGGAATCTCCTAAAAAATTAGTTGGCCCAACACATCTTTGTTTGGGCTCCGTTTCTACGGGACAAACTATAGTACAATCGGTACTATAGAAAAAAGCGAATTAAATAGATTAAGTTAATCGAAAAAAGCGATAAGCTTATTCTTTGTCCTGTCCTTAGGTCGAATGACCTTTACCTAACTTATCCTACTCATATTACAAAGTAATTTCATGAATAAATGGCCAAGTCTTAAGCAACTTCACTATCTTGTTACTCTTCACGAAACTCGTCATTTCAGTGATGCCGCAGATCGCTGTTTCGTCAGTCAATCTACGCTAAGTAAAGGCATTCAAAACCTAGAAGAGCTGATTGGTTGCCCGCTTTATGAGAAGAAAGATAAAAAGAGCCCGCTAGTTTTCACGCAAGCAGGTGAGCTGGTGGTCAAGCACGGTCGAGAGCTACTAGCGAAAGGACAAGATCTCGTAGAGCTTGGAAATCTATGTAACGGGGATGCGATGCAAGGGCAGCTGCGAGTCGGGTGTATTCCTACTATAGCGCCGTTCCTTTTGTGCGATTTGGTACAGGAAGCCAACCAGCGCTTTCCACAATTAAATTTGCTGTTACGTGAAGACACAACGACCAACCTATTGGCTGCGCTGCGTCATGGAGACTTAGATGTGCTGATTCTGGCTTTGCCTGTCGATATCGACAATATGGAAAGCCAAGTTGTTGGGCAAGACCCTTTCCGGATGGTGATCAGTCGCAATCAAGCTGATGGTATTCGCGTTCCGATTAAATACGATGACCTGCCAGACGAATCTGTATTTTTGTTGGAGAACGAGCATTGCTTAACCGAGCATGCTGTGTCGGCTTGTAAGTTAACGGATAAAGAGAAGATCAACCCGTTCACTGCGACGAGCCTTCACACATTGGTGCAAATGGTGGCCAATGGTTTAGGAACCACCTTTATTCCGCAAATGGCGATCGACCACGGTTTATTGGAAAACCAGAATCTCGTTGTGATCGATCCTCCTGGTCAGCAGGCCTACCGAGATATTGGCCTTGTCTGGCGACCAAGCTCTTCGCGTCGTGAGACATTCCATCAATTAGCGGATGTGGTATCTGAGCTTCTATAATAATCCGCTGCGACAACAATCCCTCTGAGCGGCTGAATTGGCCGCTCTTCTTTATATCAATTCCGAGCGTTACTCTACTTCTGCTTCTTCTGGCTCTACTTCTTCTTGCAGCTCCAGTAAATTGATCGCTATCGTGACAAAATCGCTGTCTGTAATAATGCCTACTAGTTCGTGGTTTTCTACGACAGGTAAACAGCCCACTTTATGTTTCTGCATGTAGATAGCCGATTCTTTTAATCCTGCACGCGGCTCTACCGACATAACACTTTTGTGCATGATGTCGTTGAGGGGAGTAGCAAGAGTAAAAGATTGAGCTTGTGGGATGTTTTGTAGGCTGGATTCTTGAGCGGCGAGAACGTCTCGTTGTGTGACGACACCTAGTAGTTGCCTGTCGGAATCGACGACCGGAATATGGCGGATATCAAGTGCTTCCATCATGTGCTTAGCATCGGCCAGTGAGTGTGAGCGCAATAGGGTATGAGGGTTGCGAGTCATCATATCTTCAACCTTGATCATACGAACCTCCTTCTTTTTTATTTGTTGCTATTACTATAGTTTTTTATCCAAAAAATAACTGAGATCTGACGCATTCTTGGGTGAGTTTTATGCAACTAATTCTTTAGCTTGAGGAGGTGAATCAGTCGCATTATTTTACGCCTCTTTACAATAATCCAGTGCTGTAAACCTTGCTATTGCGGCTCGTGTGCCTATACTAGCCCACTGCGAAATTTTTAGTCGTGTTTGCGATGTGTTTCTGGTAACGATTGACTTACCGTAACGATTATCCAGCAACTACGATTTATGATTCGTCAACGGCACAAATCTCATCAACTAAGACAAGACTAGACACATGCAAGTTTCAGATTTTCACTTTGACCTACCAGATGAACTCATTGCTCGCTATCCTCAAGAGGAGCGTACAGCAAGCCGCCTGCTTAAATTAGATGGCAACAGCGGTAACCTAGCTGATGGTTCGTTTAAAGACGTTTTAGACTTGGTTGAGCCAGGCGATCTTGTTGTTTTCAATAACACTCGAGTGATTCCAGCTCGTGTATTTGGTCGCAAGGCATCAGGCGGTAAGCTTGAAGTGCTGGTTGAACGTATGCTTGATGAGAAAAGCATTCTTGCGCATGTTCGTTGTTCTAAATCACCGAAGCCGGGTACCAAGTTGTTCCTTGGTGAGAACGATGAATATGAAGCTGAAATGGTGGCGCGTCACGATGCGTTATTCGAAATCCATTTCACATCTGATCAAAGCGTTTTAGAGATTCTTAACAGTGTTGGTCACATGCCACTGCCTCCTTACATCGATCGTCCTGATGAAGATGCAGATAAAGAGCGCTACCAGACTGTCTATAATGAAAAGCCGGGTGCGGTTGCAGCGCCAACAGCAGGCCTTCACTTTGATGACAAGCTAATGGCTGACATGAAAGAAAAAGGTGTTGAGTTTGCTTACGTGACGCTTCATGTTGGTGCTGGTACGTTCCAGCCAGTAAAAGTTGATAATATTAACGATCACCACATGCATGCTGAGTACGTTGAAGTGCCGCAAGAAGTGGTTGACGCCGTAGCTGCAGCAAAAGCCCGTGGCGGCCGTATTATTGCTGTTGGTACAACATCAGTACGCTCACTAGAAAGTGCAGCTCAAGATGCATTGAAGAAAGGCACTGAGCTCGTTCCTTTCTTTGGTGATACAGAAATCTTCATCTTCCCTGGCTATGAATACCAGTTGGTGGATTGCTTGATTACCAACTTCCACTTGCCAGAATCAACACTGATTATGTTGGTGAGTGCATTTGCAGGTTACGAAAACGTGATGGGCGCATACGATCACGCAGTGAAGAGCGAATATCGTTTCTTCAGCTACGGTGATGCCATGTTCATCAATAAGAAAACAAGCTAATTTAAGCTAGTTATAAACGATATACATTAGAATTTACGGGTGCTAGCAGTAAGCTAGGAGTCGGGCAGGGTGTCTGTCTAATCTCTCGCAAGGAATACGCGACCGCTCCTCATAGAACCCACTAGACTGAACTTTTGTTTGGCCTAAGGTTCTGAATTAACAGTCAGATTGTTTCTCTGGCATATTGGAGGCTTCGTGAAATTAAAATACGAACTTAAAAAAACTAATAGCGGCGCACGTCGTGGTCAACTTCAGTTTGAACGCGGTACCGTTGAAACCCCAGCATTCATGCCTGTAGGTACTTACGGTACTGTTAAAGGTATGACACCTGAAGAAGTAAAAGACACAGGTGCTGAAATCCTATTAGGTAACACATTCCACCTATGGCTACGTCCTGGTCAAGAAATCATGAAAATGCACGGTGACCTGCACGATTTCATGAACTGGCACGGTCCTATCCTGACTGATTCAGGCGGCTTTCAAGTATTCAGCCTAGGTGCAATGCGTAAAATCACTGAAGAGGGTGTTCATTTCCGTAACCCTGTAAACGGTGACAAGATCTTCATGGACGCTGAGAAGTCTATGGAAATCCAAAAAGATTTAGGTTCAGACATCGTAATGATCTTCGATGAGTGTACGCCTTACCCTGCGACACACAAAGAAGCAAAAGACTCAATGGAGATGTCTCTTCGTTGGGCTGAGCGTTCACGTAACCACTTCGACAAACTTGAAAACCCGAACTCACTGTTCGGTATCGTTCAAGGTGGCGTGTACGAAGACCTTCGTGATGTATCCGTTAAAGGCCTAACAGAAATTGGTTTTGACGGTTACGCAGTAGGTGGCCTAGCAGTAGGCGAACCAAAAGAAGATATGCACCGCATTCTTGAGCACACATGTCCTCAACTGCCAGAAGATAAGCCACGTTACCTAATGGGCGTAGGCAAACCGGAAGACTTGGTTGAAGGTGTTCGCCGTGGTATCGACATGTTTGACTGTGTAATGCCAACGCGAAATGCACGTAACGGCCACCTGTTTGTGACTGAAGGTGTGATCAAGATCCGTAATGCGAAGCATAAAACCGATACAACACCACTAGATTCAGAGTGTGACTGTTACACTTGTAAGAACTACAGCAAGTCGTACTTACACCATTTGGATCGTTGTAACGAAATCCTAGGTGCTCGACTGAACACGATTCATAACCTGCGTTTCTACCAACGAGTAATGTCAGACATTCGTCAGTCTATCGATGAAGACCGCTTTGAAGAGTTCGTTGCAGAGTTCTACGCAAGAATGGGGCGTGAAGTGCCACCACTAGGTAAAGAATCTTAGTATTTCTTTTTTGCGAGCCCTATCTCTCTTCCGAGTGATGGGGCTTGAAAATAAAGGGATGCGACCCAATTAGACAAACAATTACGAAAATATAAATAGAGGATGTTTTAAATGTTTATTTCTCAAGCTCACGCAGCAGCAGAAGGTGCACCAGCAGGCGGCGGTTTCGAAATGCTTATCATGCTAGGTATGTTCGCTGTGATCTTCTACTTCATGATCTACCGTCCACAAGCTAAGCGTGTTAAAGAGCACAAAAACCTTATGTCTTCTATGGGCAAAGGTGATGAAGTTCTTACAAGCGGCGGCCTAATTGGCAAGATCACTAAGATTGCAGAAGACAGCGACTACGTTGCTATCGAACTGAATGCAAACAACGAAGTAGTTATCAAGAAAGACTTCGTTACAGCAGTGCTACCAAAAGGTACTCTGAAATCTCTATAAACAGCTAGAGGATCCTCGCTGTGCTAAACCGTTACCCGTTATGGAAGTACCTGATGGTGGTGTTTACTATCGCCATCGCTGCGTTGTACGCACTTCCGAATATATACGGTGAAGATCCGGCAGTTCAAGTTACAGGGGCGCGCGGCGCCTCTGTAGATATGTCTACGCTGGATGCTGTCACCAATGCTCTTGAAGCTGAAAACCTTTCTACTAAATCCGTTGCTCTAGAAAACGGTTCCATTCTTGTTCGTTTTAACGATACAGACTCTCAAATTAGTGCTCGTGATGTCATCACTGAAGCATTAGATGAAGACGTAATCGTTGCTTTAAACTTAGCTGCTTCAACTCCTGATTGGCTTGAATCTATTGGTGCTGCACCAATGAAGCTTGGTCTTGACCTACGTGGTGGTGTTCACTTCTTGATGGAAGTGGATATGGACGCTGCGATGCAAAAGCTGGTTGGCCAACAAGAAGAAGCGTTCCGTAGCGAACTTCGTGAAGAAAAAATCCGTTACCGTGCAATTCGCCCATCTGGTAAAGATGCGGTTGAAGTGATTCTACGTAACGCCGAGCAGCTTGCTGAAGCGAAATCGCTACTGCAATCTAAGCACCAAGACATGACGTTTGTAGATTCTGAATCTAATGGTCGTTTTTCTTTGGTTGCTAGCTTCACAGAGGCTCGTCTTCAAGAAATCCGCAACTATGCGGTAGAGCAAAACATTACCATTCTACGTAACCGTGTTAACGAACTTGGTGT
Source organism: Vibrio sp. 10N.261.51.C6 (assembly GCF_041471785.1). Classification (NCBI taxonomy): domain Bacteria; kingdom Pseudomonadati; phylum Pseudomonadota; class Gammaproteobacteria; order Vibrionales; family Vibrionaceae; genus Vibrio; species Vibrio sp. 10N.261.51.C6. The sequence continues at coordinate 7,575 of NZ_JBFRPB010000092.1, forward strand.
TGCTGAACCTTTGGTTCAACGTCAAGGCTCTAGCCGTATCGTAGTGGAATTGCCTGGTGTTCAAGACACGGCTCGCGCTAAAGAAATTCTTGGTGCTACCGCGACGCTTGAGTTCCGTGAAGTGGATAGCAGTGCTGACTTAGCCGCTGCCGCTTCTGGTCGTGCCCCTGCGGGTAGCGAAATCAAGCAAGATCGTGATGGTCGTCCTGTGGTACTTAAGAAGCGCGTTATTCTAGGCGGCTCAAGTATTACTGATGCAAGCTCAAGTGTTGATGAATATGGTCGTCCTCAAGTTAACATCTCGCTAGACAGCGAAGGTGGTAGCAAGATGTCTGCATTCTCTCGTCAGAATATCGGTAAGCTAATGGCAACGGTATTTGCAGAGTACAAAGACAGCGGTCGTAAAACACCGGAAGGTCGAGTTATCTTAAGTAAGCACGAAGAAGTGATTAACCAAGCGACGATTCAATCTGCGCTAGGCCGTAACTTCCGTATTACTGGTATTGACTCAACGGCTGAAGCTCATAACTTGGCACTTCTACTGCGTGCTGGTGCGTTGATTGCGCCTATCTCGATTGTAGAAGAACGTACCATTGGTCCATCTATGGGTCAGCAAAACATCGATATGGGTATCATGGCGATGGTTTGGGGTATGGCTGCTGTAATGCTGTTTACGCTGCTTTACTACCGTAGCTTTGGTCTGATTGCGAACGTTGCGCTAATGGCTAACTTGGTGTTGATTATCGGTGTTATGTCGATGATTCCGGGGGCTACCATGACCCTACCGGGTATTGCCGGTATCGTATTAACGGTCGGTATGGCGGTTGATGCGAACGTTCTGATCTTTGAGCGTATACGTGAAGAGCTTCGAGATGGACGCAGTCCACAACAAGCTATTCACCAAGGTTACGCGAACGCATTCAGCACAATCGCCGATGCCAACATCACCACACTACTAACAGCAATCATTCTATTTGCTGTGGGTACGGGTGCTATCAAAGGCTTCGCGGTAACGCTGTCTATCGGTATCTTGACTTCAATGTTTACAGCTATTGTCGGAACACGTTGTATCGTGAACCTGATGTATGGCGGCAAACGCGTTAAAAAACTGTCGATCTAAGGCTAGGAATTAATATGTTTCAGATTCTAAAAGCAGACAAAATGATCGACTTTATGCGTTGGTCAAAGGTTGCCTTTGTTTTTTCTATCTTGATGATTGGTACTGCTATCTTCACCCTAACAACGAAATCGTTGAACTGGGGTCTAGATTTTACTGGCGGTACTCTGATTGAAGTTGGTTTTGAACAACCGGCACACCTTCCTGATATTCGTAGTGCACTAGAAGCCGAAGGCTTTGGTGATGCGACGGTACAGAACTTCGGTTCAGCTCGTGATGTGATGGTTCGTTTACGTCCACGTGATGGCGTAGCGGGCGAAACGCTTGGTAACCAAATCCTTTCTGCTATTGAGAATGGTACTGGTGAGCAAGTTGAAATGCGTCGTATCGAGTTCGTTGGTCCTAACGTGGGTGACGAATTAACAGAAGCGGGTGGCCTTGCTATCCTAGTTTCTCTTATCTGTATATTGATCTACGTATCAGTGCGATTTGAATGGCGTTTGGCTGCGGGTGCAGTATTAGCACTGGCGCACGACGTTATCATCACTCTGGGTGTGTTCTCTCTAATGCAAATTGAGGTCGACCTTACCATCGTAGCAGCCTTGCTAACGGTCGTCGGTTACTCCCTCAACGATACCATTGTTGTATTCGACCGTATTCGTGAGAACTTCCGTAAGATGCGTAAGGGTGAAGCGCCTGAAGTACTGAACAGCTCAATCACACAAACATTGAGCCGTACATTGATCACTTCTGGTACCACGTTATTCGTAGTTATCGCACTGTTCGTTCAGGGCGGCGCTATGATCCACGGCTTCGCGACTGCACTTTTATTGGGTATTACGGTTGGTACTTACTCTTCTATCTACGTTGCATCTGCACTGGCTATGAAGTTAGGTATTACGCGTGAACACCTAATGCCACCACAAGTGGACAAAGAAGGTGAAGAGTTTGACGAGATGCCTTAGGCCTTGGCTTAATAAGTTTCGCTAAACCAAAAAAACCGCTAGGCAACTAGCGGTTTTTTTACGTCTGTATTCTAGGGAAGCTCAATACAATTTAGCGTTGAAGTATGTTGAACTTCATTTCACTAAGAGACATCCTGATCGTATCTCGTATCTCGTATC
>NZ_JBFRPB010000093.1:0-19453 GCF_041471785.1 Vibrio sp. 10N.261.51.C6
GCCTCCTCCTACTCGATTGCCGTCTGAAAGTAATCAATAGAGAAAACAGACAACAAAAAAGGCGAGTGACTTAATCGTCATTCGCCTTTTTAACAATCTGCTTAAGAGCATTGAGCTCTCATGAGCTTATTGGTTTTTAGTACTCTAGATCTTCACTGCCACCCGCAGCTGTAAACCATGCCGTTAGGTGTGTTTTAAGATCTTTCAATTCGTCAGGGCCAATCAATGCAAGGCCAAGATCTTCAGCTCGTGTGATGTCGTTATGGCGAAGAGGGCGGAAGCTCACTAACATTGCACGTGCTTGTAGGCCACCTAGCAGGTCTCTAAGCGATTCCAGTTTGTACAAGGTGTCATCACCATCATCACGCATGCCTTTGGTCTTACATTCGATGATGTGCAGCTTATTGTTCACCACAGAGGCAACATCAAGCTCGTTACGAACCTCACGTTCACCCAGTCGACGGTATACCTGAACATTCAAAGAACGGTCTTGAATGGTCGGCATGTCATCTTGGATCTGCTTAACTGTGCTGTGAACCAATGTTTCAAGCCATTCACCGTTTGAGAAGCGGCGCGCGTCTTCGTTGGCAAAGGTCAAAATACCATTGTCGTAAGTCGCAATTTTAGCTTCAACCAAATCGCTCAGCAGCATGTTGAGCTCGCGATAGCCTTGTTGCTTCTCAGATAGGCCTACATCAAGTTTTTGTTCTTTACGGCAGGTCGTTGCTAGGTAGTTCAATGTCGCAAGGCCAGGGCCTAGTTCGAGTGCGTTACTTGCCCAACGTTCACCCAGTTCATAAAGTTTCTGATCCAGTTGCGGAGACAGCTGAACATCGCTGAATTCACCGCGAGCACCGAACACAGTTAGGTAGTCGTCGATAGTGATGCGGTCTTGAACTTGTGCGTCTTCTTTACCATTAGGGTACAACCAGCAAAGCTTGTCGCTATTTGGTTCAACCACGAAGATTGGCCAGTGGTAAGTACGGAATACTTCGTACACAGAAAGTAGGCGGTGACGGAGGCCACAACTTGCGTTGAGCTTCACTTCTTGACCGCGTGCTTTGAGGTCTTCGGCAAGGGTTTGGATAGATTCTTTAATGACAGATGTATTTACGATGGTCGGAATTTCGAAAAACTCACTCGTAATGTCGCGCTTGTGCAAAACGCTGTCTAAACGTTTGTACATACTGACTTGATTTTTGTCACCGATAAACACGATGTGAGTGCTGACCGCTCGGTTATCAAGTAATGGGGTGAGCAAGCGAATGGGGTCTTGATCGATAATGCCAACATGAACAGCCATATAAATTCCTTAATAGCGGCTCGCTCATAAAGGTGAAAGAAAAAACGGGAAGCAGCAAGCCTTAATAATCATATAATGACAAAGCTCATAAAAAACAAGGGCAACCCTTGATAAAAGTTGCCCTAGCTCAATTAGTCACCACTATTGGGTAAGAAGTCTCAACAATCTCACTAAATATCTATCGATTCTTCATTTATCTATAGTTTGAATTGATGTACTAAATCACCTTGCTGATTCGCCAAAATTGTTAGGTTTTGGCTTGCCTCCGCAATTGAAGACATCGCTTGGTAACTCTTATCTGCGATGTGGTTGATGTCTTCGATGTTGCGTGCAATATCACCAGACGTTTCACTCTGCTCAGCGGCTGCTTGAGAGATGTGTGTACTCATGTGGCTGATCTCTAGAATCAAGGCTTGGATCTCTTCCATCGCACTGTTTGCACTTGAAGCTTGTTGAACCGACATGTCCATATCGCTCATACAGCTTTCAATTACGTTACTTGCAGTTTTCGAGCTTGATTGCAGATTGCTGATCATAGTCTCGATTTCAGAGGTTGATTGAGTGGTCTTCTGTGCTAGCACTCGTACTTCATCGGCAACGACTGCAAAACCACGACCTTGTTCACCTGCACGCGCTGCTTCGATTGCCGCATTAAGTGCAAGTAGGTTGGTCTGTTCAGCAATACCACGAATAACGTCAAGGATTGAACCAATCTGGCTACTCATCTGTTGTAGCTCGCCTACAGCGCCCACTGATTCAGTAAGGCGAACTTCAAGCTGATTAATGGTGCTGATGTTGGTGTTCATGATCTGACGACCAGACTCAGAAGCCGATTCTACTTGTTGAACCATGGTGAGTGAGCTTTGCGCGCTGTTCGCCACTTCTTGTACAGAATGAGACATCTCTGTCATTGCGGTCGCAACAGTCGCGGTTTGCTCACGTTGGCTGTTCAATTGAGCCTGCGTTTCAGATGACGTCTTCTGGTTGACGCTTGCAGTCTTAGTTAAGTCATCTGAAGCATCATTCAACTTCACAAGGATATTGTGCAGGTTGTCAGCCAAGGTGTTGATGTGACGGCTCACGCGGCTGAATTCGTTGTCGTAGCGAATATCGATACGCTGAGTCATATCACCTTCAGTTAGACCTTCTAATGTACCGAGGATGCGAGTTAATGGCTCTCGTACGCTGTGTGCAATGTGGTAACCAATCGCAGCAGCGAACACAGTCACAACAATGCCAATGGCAATCGCGTTGAATAGGCCTTTGTCGTAGATGCTGCTTGCGTCAGCGAGTGATGAGTTAAGTTGCTCTTCAGCGGTCACGTTGAATGAGTCCAAAACAGCCATCGCTTGGTCAACTTCTAGAGCTAGGTTAGCGATGTTCACGTACAACGCTTGTTTGGCTTGTAGGTAGTTGTTGTGTTTGTCTAGTACGCCACCTTTCTGACCAACGTCTTTGGTGAACTTCTGAACCGACTCATCGAAGACATTTTTAAGTGCTGGTAGTTGTGTTGATAGACCTCGATAAGCGTAGTTAAGATGAGTAACGGCCTTTTTGTTTTGGTTAAGGGCTTTTTGAACGAAGGCAACATCAGAGCTAGCAAGTGCATCAGAGGTAATAACTTCTGCGTCTTGCAGTTTGATGAAGTAGCTCTTTGCCATAACTTTTACAGAGATGCTTTTTTGGTCGGCAACGTACTCTTTCATACCAACGGTTAATTCTGAATGTAAGCGTTGGAAGTCACGAGACGCTTTTTGTACTTGTTCTTGTGCTTCGAACATCGCGACGTAGTTGTTCATCGCTTCGTCAGCTTCGGCGAAGTAGCGTTCTTCCATTGCTCTTAATTGCGCGATACGTTCAACAAGTGAAGCATTGTTTTGGCTTGCCGCTTCTAAACTACCGAGAACTTCTGAAAACGAGTTTTGTGATGCAGCAAATTCTGTACGCATTGCAGACATGCGTTCAGCGTTTTGTGTGGTTAAGAAATCTTTGAATGACTTATCAGCAGAAAGCAATTGAACACTCGTTTGATTTGAAAGCGCGACAAGTGGTAATGAGGTTTCTGAGACACTCTCAAAATTGCTGTGTATCTGATTCATGCTGTTCATCATGATGGTTATCGTGACTGCGAACATGATAATGATCAGTGCGAAACCAGCGTACATACGCTTGATCACAGATCCCTTCATGGCTTTCTCCCTAAATAAAAATGCAGACCCAATGTCAGGTCAAAGTAAAACTAACAAAATTATCAGCATTCTATTGAGCTCGGCTTACGCATTTTATGACGCACACGTCAAAAATAGCGCTCAGTTATAACCAACATGCCATTCTTGAGAGCTAAGGCTCGTTTTCTTTGATTTGAACGGTGTTTTTTATTATGCTTTAAAGCAGATTTATTGTGGTTTGATGCGGCATAGCGCATACTCAAAGCATTAAAAAATAAATGTTTTATCGGAGAGAAACATGGCTGAAGAAACCATTTTTACTAAGATCATCAACAAAGAAATCCCAGCAGATCTACTATACCAAGACGATTTAGTAACCGCATTTCGCGATATTAACCCTCGCGCGCCAAGCCATATCCTAATCATCCCAAACAAGCTGATTCCGACAACTAACGATGTTGAAGTCGAAGATGAAGCGATGATGGGGCGCATGTTTACTGTTGCTCGCAAGTTAGCAAAAGAAGAGGGCATTGCAGAAGATGGCTATCGTCTTATCGTGAACTGTAACTCTCACGGTGGCCAAGAGGTTTATCATATTCACATGCACTTGGTTGGCGGCCGTCCACTTGGCCCCCTATTAATGAGCTAATAAAAAGTTAATGAGCTAATGAAAAGCTAACGAGTTAATGAAAGCTAATGAGCTAGTTTAAACGCGCTCATTAGTGGGTTAACACAAGTAGTTAGTTGGAAAATTTGTAGTTTGTATGCCAACTTTAAGTTCTATCTGTTGTCTGAATGTCGGCATCGCTTAGGCAGAGGCTAAATCAGTAGGGTTTCAACTGGCTTGAGACCCTTTTTACAACGCGTTTCGTTTTGATAATGAGACCATTAAAGGTCATCAGACCCTAATAAAGTAGGCATTTTAAACATGCACGGAGACGATAAGTGAAGCAACAGTTTAGATTCGCTTCCATTGCCCTGTTATCGGCGTTGACCGTAGGTTGTGCGAGTATGTCTGCAGGAAGCCTGTTCAGTCATTACAGCGCACAAAACAAAGCGATCTACCAAGCCGTTAAATTTGGAGATTATTCAGAGGCTCAGCAAGAGCTACCAGATTACGCGGCAGGCGACATCCTTGATAACTTTGAAAGAGGCAGAATTAATCTGCTGGATCAAAAATACCCTGAGAGTAAGGCTTCGTTTGAAGTGGCTGATCAGGCGGTTACTGAGCAGCAACGCAAAGCCGTGATCTCAATCTCAGACAGTGCAACCAGTGTGGGTGCGTTGGCTGTGAATGACAATATTACCGAGTATGTGCCAGCCGATTACGAGTTGGGCTTTCTTCATCTGTATCTCGGTTTAAATTACCTCAAGAAAAACGATTTAGAAGGTGCGGTGATCGAAATGCGTCGCGCCAACCAAGTTCAAGAACAAGCGAAGAAGCAACGCGAGGCTGAGTTAGACAAAGCAGCCAGCGATGCGAAGAAGCAAGGCTTGTCTGCCAATGTGGGTAGCATCCTTGCCAATTACCCTGATGCGGGTAAGAAACTGCAGTCAGTACAGAATGCGTATCTGATGTTCTTGTCTGGTCTGCTTTATGAAGCGTCAAATGATTTAAACAGCGCCTACGTTGACTATCGTCGTGCTTTGGCTGTGATGCCAGATAACCAAGAAATCATCGATAGAACCATGGCAACAGCCGCTCGTTTAGGGATGCGACAAGATTTAGCAACATTAGAAAAACGCTATAAGCAATCTTCTAAACTTAGTGCAGGTGAAGGGCGAGTGATTGTTCTTCAAGAGCAGAGCGCTGTGCAAGCTATGGACAGTTGGCGACTGGATTTGCCTGTTTATGACAGTCGCGATCAGGGGGCAATATACTCTCTTGCGCTGCCATATTACCCAAGTCAAAACGTAGAGCGTTTTTCTGCCTTGCGAATCAGCGGACAGCCGCTACAAGAACATTTGATCACTGATGTAAACGCGATGGCGCAGAACGATCTATCGGAACGTATGACAAGCATTGTTATTCGCCAAGCGCTACGTGTAGTCGCGAAAGATCGCATTCGAAAAGAAGCAACCAAAGGCGATGATGTCGGTAATATTCTGTTCAACGTGTGGAACACACTGACAGAGCAACCAGACACTCGCAGTTGGCAATCATTACCTGCAGAGATTAAGAGCAGTACGTTTGTAGCAAATAGCGGTCAATATACGTTGGAAGCGGGCGCTAAAACGTACGACTTTGATATTCGAGAAGGGCAGACCACCTTGGTGTGGATTTCTCGACAAGGAAACAATGCAACAATGTGGCATAAACAGCTAGGGAGGCTGTAATGAAAAAGTGGTTAGTGAGCTTAGCAGCGGTTATGGCTCTGGCTGGTTGTGCTGATAATACAGCTGGCGTAAGGGTCGATAGTCTGACTCAGAACGTTTTCTTTGGTGACAAGGTATTGGGCAGCCGTTTACAGGTTGAAGATATTCGCACCGATCTGGTCGACGGTCATACGCGAGGAATCGTTCGTTTAAACAGTAACTATAAAGGCGATCAACATATTCTTTATCGTTTTTACTGGTACGACGATGCCGGGCTTGAGGTCAACCTTAAACAAGGTCCTTGGAAGCAAGCGATTGTTCGTGGTTTTGAAAGTATTTCGTTGTCGGAAGTGTCGGTAAACCCGAAAGCGACTCAGTTCAGAGTCCAGTTCCGAGAGCAGTAAGTTAGATTAAACGGGTCTCATGATTCGTAAATACAAGAATTTAAGAGTGTGGGTAACCCCGCTCAGTGATAAGTTGAGGAAACAAAATGAAAAAGAGTGTCATTGCGCTACTAGGTTTAGCGGTTATTTTAGGCGGTTGTTCAAACAAGGTAAGCTACGGTGATGCACAAGCAGTAGAAACCACGACAATCGATTTCGGTTCAACTGACCTTCAAACGATTGCGGGTGAAATGGTCGATAGCATGATGGCGTCTGGTTCTGTGTCTTACATTACTCGTGAACAGCGTCCAATCGTGTTTGTAGAGCGAATCAAGAACAAAACAAGTGAGCACATCGATACTGAGTCAATCACTGACACAATCAGTACTAAAATGCTGAACTCTGGTAAGTTCCGTTTCGTTGATATGGACCGTGTAGAGTCTGTTCGTGACCAACTGAACTTCCAAAACAATGATGAGCTAGTAAACCAAAGCTCAGCAATCCAGTTCGGTAAAATGGTTGGTGCTCAGTACATGTTGTACGGCAACCTATCAAGCATCGTTAAGAAAGCAGGTAGCGACGAAGACGTGTACTACAAAATGACGATGCGTCTGATGGACCTTGAGTCTGGCTTGATCGAGTGGGCTGACGAGACTGAAATCCGTAAGCAGCAATCTAAGAGCCTACTAGGTCTTTAATTTCGCTTAACTGCCAACTATGACACTTACTATTGAAAGCGTATAGCTTGGTCACACGCCAATGCAGTGCATGATGTGCTGTTTATGAAGAGACACTGGCTTTTGGTCAGTGTCTTTTTTGTAGGGAATGAAGACGTTTATAGGGCAGTTAAGACGTTTATAGGGAGTAAATATGGCAATTTTTTCTTGGTCTGAGGCTAAGCTTCTTGATACCAGTTTGAGTTCGCTTGACGGTTACTTTTCTGAGCCTCCAGTTAGAGCACAGACATTAACAGGCGGTTTGACCAATCGATGTTGGAAGTTGGTCGATGCCGATGGTACTGCGTATGTTTGGCGGCCAACCACACCTATCACCAAAGCGTTCTTCATTTCTCGCCATGAAGAGTACCAAGTGCTGTCTGCCATTGAGCGACTCGGTATCGGGCCAAGCCCAATGGTAGTGAATGAGCAGGGGTTACTGGTTGAGTGGATTGCGGGTGAGACACTTTACGAAGATCTAGAACTCGATGACCTGTTGAAAACGCTGATCTCTGTTCATCTGGTTAATACTGCGCGATTACCACTGCAACCATTCAGTTTCACGGCGCGAGTCGACCATTACTGGCTGCAGCTTGATGCGATTCATAAGACCGAAGCCTGCACTAAGATTTATCAAGAGTGGCGGGTGGCTCCGAGTATTACCAATGTTGACCTGTCTTTGTGCCATTTTGACTTAGGTGGTTATAACCTAGTGAGAAACAGTGACTGCATTAAGATTATTGATTGGGAATACGCTGCGCTCGCAGACCCTAGGCTCGATTTAACATTAACCATTGCGGTTGCTGGCGCGCCAGTCACAGAAGCGGTTGAGAAGTACTGTCAGCTGCGAGGAATCCATGATGTTCAGCCTTGGCTTGATGGTGTAGAAGCATGGTTACCAAGAAGCCAGATGATGGCGATGCTATGGTATTTACTTGCTCATCAGCTTTGGGGCGATGAAAGTTATCTGCGTGAAGCGGAGGCTCTGAGTCACACTTTATGTAGCTAGGATCACGTTTAGGAAGTGAAAAATATAATTTCTCAGCTGTTACCTTTAAAACCTTGTTTTTCGTGTTAGATTGATCAAAACGTACCAATATTCAACGGGGGAGGTACAATGATTATCTATCTACATGGCTTCGACTCAACAAGCCCGGGCAATCACGAAAAAATACTGCAGTTGCAATTCATTGATGATGACGTTCGTTTCATCAACTACAGTACTTTGCATCCAAAACACGATATGCAGCATCTGCTAAAAGAAGTGCATAAGGTGATAGAGCAATCCGATGATCCGCATCCCATTATTTGTGGTGTAGGTTTAGGTGGTTTTTGGTCTGAGCGTATTGGTTTCTTATGTGGGATTAAGCAGGTGGTGTTCAACCCTAATCTGCACCCTGAGAACAACATGGTAGGTCGAATTGACCGTCCAGAAGAGTACGAAGACATCGCAACTAAATGTGTTGCTCAGTACCGTATGAAAAACAAAGGACGCTGTTTAGTGGTGCTTTCTCGTGAAGATGAAATTCACGACAATACCAAAACAGCTGCCGCGCTAGAAGATTACTATGATGTAATCTGGGATGAGAAAGAGAGTCATAAATTCAAAAAGATCTCTCAACATCTTCAAGCAATGAAAGCGTTCAAAAACGCTTAATCAATCCAGATGTTTTATAAAAGCAGTGCTCAATGAGTGCTGCTTTTTCACATCTGAATCTTAGAGATTGGTATTGATAAAGTAGTTGTATATGTTTTATCGGTCGGTTTGTGCATTTATAGATCAGTTTGCGCAAACGTTAACTAATTAGTCGCGAATCCTCATTGAGGGTAAGGATTTTTTTGTTGCGGTCATCTTTTTGCTATATATAATGTTCCCAAGCAAAATATTTTGACAAATATCAAAAAAAATTGAGAGCGAGTGAAAAAACTTGCCCATAATTTGTGTTCTGCCTCTCAGGTAGTCACCTTTTATATCCACGTGAGCAAAGCAACAAACCATTATTTGTTGTTTGTAACCCCTCTAACTACTCGGTGAGCTGTCGTTATTCTTTTTCGCGGTAACCCAATTTGTAACAGCCTTCGCATTCAAGGCCGAGTAGATACATAGAATTTATCGGTTGGAGTAATCGAGCCGAACCCCATTTATTCATTTTGTAGAGGATTGTCATTGTGACAAAAATTATCGTAGTAGGCGGCGGTGCTGGTGGTTTAGAACTAGCAACTAAGCTAGGCCGCACTTTAGGTCGTAAGAAACGTGCCCAGATTACTCTGGTAGACCGTAAAGCAAGCCACCTATGGAAACCATTACTTCATGAAGTAGCAACGGGCTCACTGGATGAAGGTGTTGATGCATTAAGCTACCGTGCGCACGCAAAAAACCATTACTTCGATTTCCAAATGGGCAGCCTGAACGACATCGATCGTGAGCGTAAAGTGATTGCACTAAGCGAGCTTACAGACGAGCACGGTGAACTGCTGATGCCAAGCCGTGAACTTGAATACGATATTCTAGTGATGGCGCTAGGCTCAACGTCAAACGACTTCAACACTCCAGGCGTTCGTGACAACTGTATTTTCCTTGATAGCCCAGAGCAAGCACACCGTTTCCGTACAGAAATGAACAATCAGTTCTTAAAGCTTCACGCTAAGAACGGTCAAGGCACGGTAGACATCGCGATTGTTGGTGCTGGTGCAACTGGTGTAGAGCTTTCTGCAGAGCTACACAACGCCGTTAAAGAACTTCGTACTTACGGCTTCGGCGACCTAGATTCAAGCAAGCTGAACGTAAACCTAGTTGAAGCGGGTGAGCGTATTCTTCCAGCTCTACCTCCTCGTATTTCAAGTGCAGCACACTCTGAGCTAACCAAGCTTGGTGTGAACGTTCGTACGAATACGATGGTGACTCAGGCGGATTCTGACGGCCTAACAACCAAAGATGGTGACAAGATCCCAGCTCAAATCATGGTATGGGCAGCAGGTATCAAAGCACCAGATTTCATGAAAGATATCGGTGGTCTTGAAACCAACCGTATCAACCAGTTGGTTGTGAAGAACACGCTGCAAACAACACTGGATGACAACATCTTTGCAATCGGTGACTTGGCGCAATGTACACAAGCAGACGGTTCATTCGTTCCGCCACGTGCACAAGCGGCTCACCAAATGGCAAGCTGTGCATTCAGCAACATCATTGCTAAGTTGAACGGTCGTGACCTGAAAGACTACATCTACAAAGACAAAGGCTCGCTAGTTTCACTTAGCCGTTTCTCTACGGTAGGTAGCTTGATGGGTAACCTGACGAAAGGCTCGATGATGGTCGAAGGTCGTATTGCTCGTGTGGTTTACATCTCTTTGTACCGCATGCACCAGATGGCGCTTCACGGCTTAATCAAAACATCACTGATGATGCTGGTTGGTCGTATTAACCGTGTACTTCGTCCAAACCTAAAGCTTCACTAATCAGGTAAGCCTTCTCAGAGCATTACGCTGATAATAAAAAAGAGCTCTTCGGAGCTCTTTTTTGATCGTGTCGATTATGGATTATCGCAGGTGTTGAACTCATTTCTGCTGTTAAGACGTTGGAGGTAGCACAGAATAAACCACGCCATCTTTCGGCTTACCGTTAAACAGAAATCGATTCTGGGCAATGGTTTCTCGCTCAGCGCCACACTTCTCGATCAACTTTTGGCTGGGTAGGTTCTCGGTATCGCAGACAATCTCCAAACGCGTTAACTTGAGTTGCGCGAAACAAAATTCAAATAGGGCGAACATCGCTTCTTTGGCGATCCCTCTCCTTTGAAAGTCATCACCGACCCAATAACCTAAACTCGCCATATTAAAGGTGTGGTAAAGCTCATTAATGGCAACCATACCGACTAACTTATCGCTTTTTCGTTCAAAGATGCCAAAGCCAAACGCATCGGCTTTCACCCAGTTCAGGCGAGTTGCCAGAATAAATTTCTCGGCCTCGACGATAGAAAACTCTTTATGACACCAGTCGACCCATGGCAGCAAGCTAGGGGAGGACTTAACCAGCTGAGAAAATTCTTGAGCATCTGAGGCCTCAATGATTTTAAGGCTAAGATTTTGTGTGTTGATCTGAAATTCAGGGCTCATAGAGCGTACCAAGTAACGTGTAAGTACTGAGCAAAGAGAGTCAGTACAGAATAAAGATAGATAGCACTTAATAAAACGCCCTCACTAGGAGGGCGGATTGAATTATTTATATAATTATAGCCGAATCGGCAAGTAATTTACTGCGCTACACGTCTAACTTGAATCACCATTCCAAGAAGTGGGTGGTCAAGGTAATGAGTTTCTGTACTGCGCATACGACGTTTTTGGTCCATGCGGTAGCTCTTAAGGAACTCTTGGACTTCAACCGTCGGAGAAATTTCAGTTAGATTGCCTACCTGGACGTTGCTTTCTGCGCCACTTACTGGTGAATCTAGCTCAATTTGTTGCTCTTGTAGAGTCACTTCACGAACGCTTGGCGCTTTTAAATCTAATGTCGTTTCAGCGTATAGGTAGTGCTGAACGTAGATCTGCAGCTTGCCGTCTAATTCGTAGAGTGGCTTATCAATGGTCTCTTCTTGGAACCCATCAGCGCTGCCTGCAGTGATTGCGCCTTTTTCAGAGCCATCAGCATTAAACTGTTTAGAGAAATCTTTACCTGCTTGAATATGGAAAACAGGTGCCGAGCTCTTACCTTGGTCGCCTTGACGCCAAGCGGTATGCATCAGAACTTCAAAGCCAGCGTGTTTACGTAGCTTGTCTTTCTGAGGCGTTAACTTGTATTCCGAGTAAGGTAGCATTTGAACACCTTTCTTTTCTCGGTATTGGGTATCTTGAAATGAACCAACGCGTTCAAGTGAAATCTTAGGCTGTGTATTTGGCCAAGATTCGTTCACCTTCTCTGCATCAACAGCGCGCTTAAAAATGATCACTTCTATATCAAATTGTCTCTGCGCCAAACTTGGCAGTGAGACGAACAATAGTAGCAGTGGGATCAGTCTTTTCATTTTTACTCCGTCTTCCAGCCGAACTACCGGCTGGATAATTTATATGTGCAAGTGGATTGGGTCTTATGCTGAAGGCAGCAAGTTTTGTCTGAATTCGCCCAATAAATCACTAACAAATTGAATTCGCTTCCGTCTGTCGACCAATGGTATCGTAAACTTGAACTTTGTTGGTCCTTCCATTGAAAACTTTTGCGGTTGAGATTGCAACAGTTTAACAAGGTAGGTCGGGTTTATGTCAGCATCCGGGTAGAATTCTAAGAATCCACCCTTATCGTGGGCTTCAATTTTCTTCGCTTTGATAGACGCTGCGGCTAATTTTAGCTCAGAAACTGATAACAAGTTCTTGGTTGCATCAGGCAGAAGGCCGAAGCGATCAATCAGCTCGACTTTCAACTCTGCCAATTCGTCGGTGTCACTCACACTCGCAATACGTTTGTATGTTGATAAACGCGTGTTGATGTCTGGAATATAGTCGTCTGGCAATAGTGCAGGCAGACGCATCTCAATTTCAGTTTGTTCACGCAATAGATCATCAAGCGAAGGCTCTCGACCTTCTTTCAACGCTTCAACCGCTTGTTCAAGCATCTCCATGTACAAGGTGAAACCAACCGACTGGATTTGACCACTCTGTTCATCACCCAACAGCTCACCCGCACCACGAATCTCTAAATCGTGAGTTGCTAGGGTAAAGCCTGCGCCCAAGTCTTCGAGCGAAGCTATCGCATCCAATCGCTTGATCGCATCTTTGGTCATTGCTTTAGGGTGTGGCGTTAACAAGTAAGCATAAGCTTGGTGGTGCGAACGACCTACACGACCACGTAATTGGTGCAGCTGTGCTAAACCAAGGTTATCGGCTCTGTCCATCAAGATGGTATTTGCCGTTGGTACGTCGATACCGGTTTCAATGATGGTTGTACACACCAGTAAGTTGAAGCGCTGGTGGTAGAAGTCATTCATGATGCGTTCCAGTTCGCGCTCTCGCATCTGGCCATGAGCTACAGTCACGCGCGCCTCTGGAATCAGCTTTTGCAATGACTCTGCTGTTTTCTCAATCGTGTCGACTTGGTTGTGTAGGAAGTAAACCTGGCCACCACGCATGATTTCACGCAGCACCGCTTCTCTGACGATGGCATCATCACTCTCGCGAACGAAGGTTTTAATTGCCAAGCGTCGTGCGGGTGGTGTAGCGATGATCGAAAGGTCACGCATGCCACTCATTGCCATGTTCAGCGTTCGCGGGATCGGTGTCGCAGTAAGCGTTAGAATATCGACATCCGCACGCATCGCTTTCACTTTCTCTTTCTGACGTACACCAAATCTGTGTTCTTCATCGACAACCAGCAGGCCTAGGTCTTTAAACTTAATATCGCTCGAAAGCAGCTTGTGAGTCCCGACTAGGATATCCACTTTACCGTCGGCGACATCTTGCATGATTAGTTTTTGCTCTTTAGCTGATTTGAATCGGGATAGAACCTCAACACGAATCGGCAAGTTGGCGAAACGGTCACGGAAGTTTTCGAAGTGTTGCTGAGCAAGTAGAGTAGTAGGAACTAAAACCGCTACTTGTTTGCTGTTGTCGGTACAAACGAATGCTGCACGCATCGCGACTTCGGTTTTACCAAAGCCAACATCACCACACACCAAACGGTCCATGGCTTTGGCTTGGCACATATCAGACATAACAGCATTGATGGCCATCGCTTGGTCATCGGTTTCTTCAAACGGGAAGCCAGATTTGAAAGTCGCGTATTGGCCGCGGTCGAGTACAAACTTGTAGCCAGGTTTAAGCTCACGCTTGGCGTAAACATCCAGCAGCTCTGCAGCAACGTCACGTACTTTTTCAGCGGCACGCTTACGCGCTTTTTGCCACGCCTCACCACCTAGTTTGTGTAGCGGTGCAGACTCTTCGGCGCCACCAGAGTAACGTCCAATAAGGTTCAAAGACGCAACGGGCACGTACAGCTTGGCATCGTTTTGGTACTCAAGTGTCACGTATTCGGTTTTCATGCCACCGGCTTCGAGTGTCTGCAAGCCGATGTAGCGACCAATACCGTGGTCAATGTGCACTACAGGTTGACCTGGTTTAAGTTCGGCTAAGTGACGAATGACAGTGTCGCTGTTAACACTTTTTTTGTCTTTCTTACGGCGCTGAACAACGCGATCACCCAACAGGTCGCTTTCACAGATAAGGGCGATGTTTTGCTCTTCATGGATAAAACCGTGTTCAGCAGAGCCAAGGATGAGGCTGAACTTGTCTTTGCCTTTAATTGAGGCATCGAGGTTTTCAACTTCGCTTGGACGAACTTTAATACCACGAAGCAGTTCACTCAGCGCTTCACGACGACCTTCTGATTCAACCGAAAATACTACTTTGCCGTCGAAGGCTTCTGTGAACTTTCTTAGGTTAGCTAAAGGTTCTTTATTTTGATGCTGAACGCTGAGGTCAGGTAATGACACGACAGGCAAGTTGGTGCGGCCTGCTTTCTCTTCAATCGAATCTAGACTCAGGTTAACTTGTGGCTTCTGTTTGAAGTGAGCGAACAGCTCGTCTTTCTTCAGCCACAGTTGTTCAGGCGTGAGAAGTGGCCGTAATGGGTCAACACCGCGCTGTTCGTATCGATGAGCAACGTCCGTTAGGAATGAGTCTACTGCAGTCTCGACATCACCTAGAATCAGCAGTTGCGCTTCATCGGCAACGTAATCAAACAAGGTTTCTGTGTGATCGAAGAACAGCGGTTGCCAGTACTCGATACCAGCAGGCCAAGTACCCTTAGAAACCTGCATATAAACCGATTCTGGTTCGCGGCGCGCATCAAACTGTTGGCGCCAACGAATACGGAAATCTTCAATCGCCGTTTCCGAGGTTGGGAATTCGTGAGCAGGCAGCAGGCGGATCTCAGAGATGTCTTCGATAGAACGCTGGTTTTCAGGATCGAAAGTACGAATAGTGTCGATTTCGTCATCGAAAAAATCGATTCGATACGGGTCTTTACTGCCCATTGGGAACAGATCGAGAATAGAACCACGACTTGCGTATTCACCGGGGCCAAACACTTGATCAACGTAACGATAGCCTGACTTTTCAAGCTGTAGGCGCAGTTTCTCAAGCGAGTAGAGATCGCCCGTTTTCACCATTAACGTGTGTTGTAGCAAAAAGTCTCGCGGTGACTGGCGTTGCAATAACGTGCTGATCGGAACGATCGTGATGCCATCTTTTAGTGTTGGCAGTGCGTAAAGGCGTGCGATACGATCTGAGATGATCTCTTGGTGCGGCGAGAAGCTATCGTATGGCAGCGTTTCCCAGTCAGGGAATAATGCGACTTCATGTGCCGTAAACTGTTCAATTTCAGATTGAAGCTTAAGCGCCACTTGTGGGTCGGGTACAGCCAAGACGGTATGGCTGTTGTGTTGCTCTGCGAGTTTGGCAATGGCAAGAGCGAGAGACGAACCGACTAGGTTACCGATGTGCTTTTTGTCACCGGCACCTTTAAGTTTAGGTAGTGTAAATATGGATTTTTTGGTCATGTTAATTTACTTGTTATCTCGGTCTAGAGAGCGTTGACGCAAGAGTTTCTGTTGTTGATAAAGTGCCGCTTTAATGAGCAGGTCTTGGTCGGTATCGCGAAGATGAGCGTATTTAAATTTGATTTCGAAACCTGAGTCTTTCGCCTCGCTAGCAAATACTTCTGCGTAGCAATAAATGGCTGCAGCTGGGTGCTCTAGAAAAAGTTTGGCTTTTACTAAGCGACCCGGTTCGATGTCTGCTTTTGAAAAGCAGGAAAACTGACTCGCACCAAATGAATAGGTGTGAGTGCGAAATTTCTCATCATCTTGCTGCGATAACATAAAGCTCAACAAGAGGTTTAATTTTGAGTTTTGTGCATCCAATAAACTGGTGACATTCTTCAAGTCGCTGTTTTTCAGTTCCGCTCGAGCGCTGTCAGCTAACAGATCCAATTGGCTAAATTCACTTGCCACCACAAATGGTGCTGGGATCTCAGATTCGAATTGAATTTGAGAAGGTAAAGTGAAGCCGCTGTCCATTGGTTCAATATTAGCGGTAAGGCTATGGTGAACGGTGAAAAACTCTTGTTCTGTCATGCGTTAGTTCCTTGAAGTGATCTATTGATTATCGCTATGTGGCCACAGTAATCAAGGTCAGTTAATTGAAAGTCTCAAATAGTTGTTTGAAATTTGGCTATTTGACAAGGTTCTGTTTTTCAAGCCTAACTAATTGAGTTAATTCACTCTATATTTTCAATTAACCCCTACACAGTAACAGCAATACCCGTTACATTAACCCGCATCCCCTTTAGATGGTTCAAAGTATGTTTCATCCTATTTCGTTGTTTGTTGGCCTACGCTATTTGAAAGGCCGTTCAGGTGATCGCTTTAGCCGTTTTGTTTCTTATATGTCGACGGCAGGTATCACCATTGGTGTGCTGTCTTTGGTTACTGTTTTATCGGTAATGAATGGATTCGAAGCGCAGTTAAAAGACCGAATTCTTGGTGTTCTTCCTCAAGCGGTGGTTTATGAGCAAGGTGGCACTACCTCTCTTTCTGCCCAAGCGCCTAATTTTGCAGAGCAAATCTCGCTTAATGGTCACGTTGAACCGATTGTCCGCAGTGAGGCAGTGATTCAGAGTCCGGCTCAATTATCTGCGGGTTTGTTAATTGGCATTGAACCCAATTCAGATGACCCTCTTCAAAACCACTTGATTGCGGGCAGATTGTCTTCACTTAAAGCGGGCCAGTATCAGCTATTTCTTGGTCACACCTTGGCCAGAAATTTGAAGGTATCTATGGGTGACAAAGTTCGCCTGATGGTGACCAGCGCGAGCCAGTACACCCCGTTAGGTCGTATTCCAAGCCAACGAAATTTCACCGTTGCCGGTATTTTCAATACAGGTTCTGATATCGACGCTCAACTGATGGTGACAGACATCCAAGACGCTGGGCGTTTGATGCGTTATAAATCAGACACTATTTCAGGCTGGCGACTATTTTTTGAAGACCCGTTTGAAGTCGCAGAGTTATCAACTCAGCCATTACCGGAAGGTTGGTTGTGGAGCGACTGGCGTGACCAACGTGGCGAGCTGTTCCAAGCGGTTCGTATGGAGAAAAACATGATGGGTTTAATGCTTGGGCTTATCATCGGTGTTGCTGCTTTCAATATTATCTCAGCACTTATCATGGTGGTGATGGAGAAGCAGTCTGAAGTCGCGATTCTTAAGACCCAAGGCATGACTGATGGTCAAGTCATGGGGATCTTCATGGTTCAAGGCGCAAGTAGTGGCGTGATTGGTGCGCTCTCTGGTGGTGTGTTAGGCGTTGCTCTAGCGATGAACCTTAATACTATTTTAGAGGCGATGGGCGTTGCTCTATTCTCCTTTGGTGGACAGTTACCAATTTTGATTAACCCAATTCAAATCGCTGTTGTTGTGGTTCTGGCTATTGCACTTAGCCTGATTGCCACTGTATTCCCTTCTTATCGTGCATCGTCTGTGAAACCTGCTGAGGCCCTTCGTTATGAGTAATTTTCTTCAATGTAATGATATCCGTAAAACGTACCGTGAAGGCTCGTTAGATACTGAGGTGCTCAAGGGAGTCAGCTTTGACATCGAAAAGGGTGAGCTAGTAGCAATCATCGGTACCTCTGGCTCGGGCAAAAGTACCTTACTGCATATATTAGGCGCATTAGACGATGCTTCTGCGGGCAGTGTGAGTTTTCTTGGTCAAGATTTAGCATCTTTGAGTTCGAATAAGCAGGCGAAGCTTCGCAACCAGCATCTTGGCTTTGTGTATCAGTTCCATCATCTTCTATCTGACTTTTCAGCTTTAGAAAACGTGGCGATGCCGTTATTGATTGGCGGCGAAAAGCCCGCTAAAGCAAAGCAAGAAGCACAACGTTTGTTGGACAAAGTTGGATTGAGTCACCGCGTGGACCACCGACCTTCAGAGCTTTCTGGTGGCGAGAGGCAACGTGTGGCGATTGCTCGTGCATTGGTGAATAAGCCTGCGCTAGTGTTGGCGGATGAACCAACCGGTAACCTTGACCATAACACCGCACTGTCTATTTACGACTTAATGCGTGAACTGAACCGTGAATACGATACTGCCTTTTTGGTCGTGACTCACGATGGTGAACTTGCCGGTAAGATGGATCGCCAACTTCACATGCAAGATGGTTTACTGGTCAACGTAGAAAAAGAGGAGAGCTAAGTGTTTTCCTCTTTATCTCTATTGATAGGCGGCCGATTTAGCCGTGCGAAACAACGAGACAAGATGGTGTCGTTCATCTCATTGTCTTCGACGATTGGTATTGCGGTTGGTGTCGCGGTGATCATTATCGGCTTATCTGCGATGAATGGCTTTGAGCGAGAGCTTCAATCACGAGTACTTTCTGTCATTCCTCATGGTGAATTTGAAGGCGTGAATGAGCCTGTGACTCGTTGGGAGCACGTGATTGAGGAGTCGGTTAAGCACGATAAAGTCGTTGCTGCTGCGCCTTATGTGAAAATTACTGCGCTTGCTGAAAAGGGCAAAGAACTCAAAGCAATTGAAGTTCGCGGCGTTGATCCGCAGCTAGAACAACAGGTATCAAGCCTATCGAGTTTTATCGATAAGCAAGCTTGGAGCGAGTTTAAGGAAGGGCAACAACAGATCATTTTGGGTTCTGGTGTAGCGAATGTGCTGGGTGCGAAAGTCGGTGATTATCTGACTTTGATGATTCCGACGGTAAACGGTTCTGTGAAGGTTCAGGCACCAAAACGTGTTCGAGTGAAAGTGGTTGGCTTGCTGACGCTTAATGGTCAGATAGATCACAGTTTGGCGCTAATCCCGATTGGTGATGCTCAGGTCTACGCAAACTTAGGTGAGGCGGTAACTGGGGTTTCTTTGAAAGTGACCGATGTGCTGAACGCGAACTCTATTGTGCGTGAAGTGGGCAATCAGCTTGATGTGTATGTGTATCTACGAAGCTGGCAGCAGAAGTTTGGTTTCTTGTATCGAGATATCCAACTCGTTCGTACCATCATGTATCTGGTGATGGTACTGGTTATTGGTGTGGCTTGTTTCAATATTGTCTCGACGCTAATGATGGCAGTAAAAGACAGAGCATCAGAGATCGCGATTTTAAGAACCATGGGTGCATCAGACGGCCTTGTGAAGCGCATCTTTGTTTGGCAGGGCGTATTCTCAGGCGTGTTAGGCAGTTTAGTGGGCAGTGCAATAGGTGTGCTAGTCGCTCTTAATCTCACGACACTAATCAAAGGACTTGAAAAGTTGGTCGATCACCAGTTCTTGTCCGGTGATATCTATTTTGTCGACTTCTTGCCATCACAACTTGATATGACGGATGTTGTTGTGGTTTCCGGCACTGCGATTGTGCTGAGTTTACTGGCGACATGGTACCCAGCATCACGCGCGGCGAAGTTGAATCCAGCCTCAGTGCTGAGTTCTAAATAGCATTCGCCTAAATAACAGGCCGTCAGTTTTCAGTCGATACAAAAAAGGATCCCAGTGGGGTAATGCCGATCAGTTAAAG
>NZ_JBFRPB010000094.1:0-18228 GCF_041471785.1 Vibrio sp. 10N.261.51.C6
ATATATAAATATGGTCGTGATGTTTATCCCGATTAAATTGTTATTTATTTTGTCAGGCGCTAAAAATATATCTTTTTTGCTTGATATTGAACAACAGTTGGGTAGGAATGTATATATAGGATTTTGGGTCTGCCTTGTTATTATTCTCTACATTTTTGATATGATTGTTAAGATATATAAAGGCAAGCTTATTAATCATCAAAAGAATATTATAGATAATAAAAAATACGTTTTTATTGGAAAGGATATATCTCAAAAAATAGTACTTCGCACATACAGTCCTTACTGTCAAATGCTATCTGACTTTTTAGTTCTCTTCGCTTCTATTATGGTTTTCTTTATACTTAGCCCTCATTACGCTGTTTTTTATATTATCGTAGTTCTCGGGTATTTTTTATTTTTGGAATACTTGTTGTTTTCCCCACACCAACCAAGGTTGCTTAAGAAACTAAGTTTGGATAATAATCAATTTATTCAAGTGTGTAATGGTATGCTTTATCTTGTTTTCTTTTTGGGTATTATTGCGGTATTAATTCTAGATTCTATTCATATATTAGTCGCTATATTAATATTATTAGTTGCCCGTATTTCTACAACCTCATTGCGCACTGTATTCACCTCACAAAAATCACTCAGAAGAGACTACTTTCAAAATAATGAATCATAAAATGACTAATATCCTGTTTTGACTGATCTAAGTTTATTTTTTTAGCTGTGTTTTTATTGATTGGTTTAATGTGATTGAACCAATCATCTTGTTTCTTTATGGCTTTTCCCCACGTTAGCTCATTGTAATCGAATGAAAACCCTACATGTTTTGAATACTCATTGATATCATAAGGTAGAAATCCGACAGGCTTATTCAGCATTGCAAAATCACAATAAATACTCGAATAATCAGTGATCAACGTATCGAATTGATTAAGATGCTCAGTAATATCTTCTACCTTCTTTGAATCAAGGTTGACGATATTTTTCCCTACGAATTGGGAAAGGTTAACTTCAAATTTGGGATGGAGACGAATAAATATTACAGTATTTTCTTCCTCTAATTTACTGTTTAATAAATGTTTATTGAAGTCATGAAATGGGAATAGCCTAACATCATCATATGGGCGCCATGTAGGGCTATAAAGAGTAAATTTTGTATTCTTATTTTTTCTGAAACTCTCTATAAACTCTGAGCAGGATTTATTCATAGAATCTAATCGGGGTTGCCTAGCTACCAGAACTTGTTCGTTTGTTACTCCAAACGCTTTCCCTATGTAATCTGAAAAGTAATCTGATGGGCTTAAGTAATAACTAATATTTGTGCTCATCACTTTATAATATAATTTTTTCATTAAACCAGCAGATTGGTCCATAAGGCCGATGTTTTTTAGTGGTGTTCCGTGCCCGAGTTGAATTACGAGGCGATGATACTTCATGAAAAGCCCACTGACAGGAGCATCCATAGTACTCATAACCCAGCATTTTGCTTTTAAAATATACACTTTCTGAAGGAAACCTTTGTTCGATATAAAATAATCCCCTAACTCTCTATTAAGATGTTCTCTTTTTTTATCATCATTTATTATGAACTTTACTTCGAAACCAAGTTCTTCAAATTTATTTTTATGATTTAGAAATAAGTACTTTGAATTAAACGTAAAGTCTTTATTAACGGTTGAGTTGAATATTATTCTTTTCTTTCTTTTTCCTACTATAAAAAATAATGATAGAAAAAAACCAGAAGTAGCATCGACAAAGCGTTGGATTAAAAATTTATTTTTATTGTTAATTGACCACATGATAACCACCAATAGACTTGATATACTAATATACTACAGCATACGTAATTCAGAGAGAAGTGGCTTTGGAAATGGTCTTAGTAACTGGCGGTAACGGTTTTATTGGTAAAGAATTGGTTACATTCTTACAAAATGATTTCACGGTGCGAACATCCGTGCGTCAACTGGATGGTAAGTGCAAAGCCCTCCCTCCATCTGTTGAAACTGTTGTTACTGGTGATATATCTGACAAAACAAACTGGAATAGGGCGATTGATGGTGTTGATGTCGTCATTCATCTTGCTGGTAGGGCGCATATTTTGGATGATACAGCCCTTTCTCCTATCGACTTGTTTAGGGAGGTTAATACTAAAGCGACATTGCACCTGTTTGATGAAGCCGTTAAGAATGGTGTCCGACGTTTTATTTTTGTAAGTAGTATTGGTGTCAACGGCAATATTACTCATGGAAAACCATTCACAGAACAAGATTCCCCCGAGCCAGCTTCTGATTATGCTCTTTCAAAATATGAAGCAGAAAAACAACTTACCCTAGCGGCTGCTCAAAGTGACATCGAACTTGTTATTATTCGACCTGCTTTAGTGTATGGGAAGAATGCGCCGGGAAACATTGCACGATTGTCTCGAATAGCCACTAGATGTCCATTTTTACCATTCGGCTTAGTCGCAAACCGTAAAAGTTTTGTCTCAATTGAGAATTTAGTGTCATTGTTGGCGTTGTGTATTACTCATCCAGCAGCTTCTAATCAAGTGTTTTTGGCTGCTGATACTACACCCGTTTCGACAAAACAATTGGTTAACATTTTAAGCAAAGTTGAAGAAACAAATACGATAAACTTTCCTTTTCCCGTCGTGCTTATGCGTATGGCTGCAACACTCCTGGGAAAGAAGGCTATGGCTAGTCAATTGTTTGATGATCTTGAAGTAGATAATACTAAGGCTAGAAAGATGTTGGGGTGGAAACCTTGTGATGGTTTTGATTGAATACCTAAATAATTACCTCGTACTTCTGTACTCACATCGACTTACGTTTTCCCACCGATATTTTATAATAGGTCTTACATTTTGATTCGTATATTAGATTTTATTTTTGCTTTCTTTGGCTTGTTGTTCCTTTGGCCAGCATTTCTCATTATTTGTATCCTTGGTTACTTTGATACGGGGTCGCCTGTCTTTTTTCAAACACGAGTAGGACGCAACAAAAAACCATTTACCTTGGTCAAATTCAGAACCATGCCTGTCGAAACCAAATCTGTTGCGACCCATTTAGTTGGAGCGAGTTCAGTGACTAAGCTCGGTAGATTCCTGCGTAAGACCAAGCTTGATGAACTGCCTCAGTTATACAACGTACTTAAAGGTGAAATGAGTTTAGTTGGTCCAAGGCCATGCTTATTCAATCAGCAAGAGCTCATCAATGAAAGAGAGTCGAGAGGAGTGTTGTCGGTTAGGCCTGGCGTAACCGGACTAGCTCAAATCAATGATATCGACATGTCGACACCGAAAAAACTCGCGGAGTGGGATCAACGCATGATTCAGACGTTGAGTACTAAATTGTACTTTCAATACATTATTCAAACCGTATTAGGTAAAGGCTCTGGCGACAGGGTTTAGTTAGATATGGTTTACGCTCTCTTATGATCATAGGTACTGGCTTCTGCGTTATACAAACATAGCTTTGTTGACCTCCACAGTCTCTAAGGCCATTTTTATGTGACGCTATTTCCTAAATATTGCTTTATAAGGTATTGCTTATGATTTATCCATTTACTTGATTGTGGTTATTATCTATCATGATCAATCAGTTGTTTAAGCTGAGCAACTGTTTGAGGGTGTGAAAATCATCTTCTACATATAAACGTTTATATTAATGGAAATCATTATGAAAAAGATGGCTCTAGCAGCTGCATTAGCAGTTAGCTTCTCAGGTGCTGCATTTGCAGCTGAAACTACAGCAGCAGCGGGTACTGGTTCAGGTACTGGTACAGCAGCTGGCGCGGGTGCATCTGCAGCAGCAGCTGGCACAGCAACAACAGTTGCAGTAGCGACAGCAGCAGTAGCGGCAGCAGCAGCAGTAGCGGTTGCTTCTAACGAAAGCGGTGCAACAACGACAACAACGACTCGATAATTTTTGAGTAGGCGTTTAAAACCATTTTATGTGAAAGCATAAAGTGGTTTTTTTATATCTAATTGATTAATTTTCCATATTGGACATCAGCAACCAGATTGCTAGGAAGCAGAACTCGTCATGCTTAAACCTCTAATCATATCTCTTGGTCTTTTTCTTGCTGGTTGTTCTCAGCAGTTTCAAGACGTTAACTCTACTTTTGATGAAGCCTTTTTTGGAAGCTCCGATGTTGAGCTATCCAAGGAATACATTCAAACGTTACCTTATTCCAGCATTTATGCAGAAGTGAATGACCAAGGTAAGATCTTCATGGTCTTAGCGTACGTCGGTGAAAACCCGCAAACGGGCGCAGAGCAGTTAAAGTGGATGTCTTCTGACAAAGCGATGATCGTCACTGAAAATGGACGTATTGTACAAACGCTATTGCTTCCTTACGAAAACCTCTCTGGTTTGGCATTCCAACCGTTGAATGCATTCTCTTCTGCAAACAGCTCGTCGCCAGACTCTGCTTATGCGTTTGATGTGTCTGACAACCCCGGAGCCCAAAAATGGCAAGCGGTTTACGACTGGCAACCTAACTATCGATTCGGCTATAAAGCGAACATCACCCGAACGTATGTGGGAAATGACACGGTTGAAACTCCGTTAGCGTCTATCGATACCAAGAAATTCCAAGAAAAAATTCAATTCCCAATATTAGAACAAGACATCACCAACGAATATTGGGTCGACAGCGAAGGCAAAGTGGTAAAAACCATACAGTATTTAGGCCCTGATATGACAAGGCTTGAGTTAACCGTCCTTAAGCATTATCAAAGCAATTAACGAACAGGGTAATGAACTAAAATGATGAATTATATGAGTCATACATCAAAAATGACGGGACGTCGGTTGCCATTGGTGAGAACTTTATTAACGATGAGAGCTCTGTTAATGATCAGCGCTTTGTTTGCTTTGAGCTCCGCTTCTTCGGCTTCTGATCTTGTTACGCCTGAACGCTCTTCGTCGATTAAAACAACAATCGAGCTTCCTCTTCAAGGTGTGACGCTTGAGTATAAAGCTAGTGTTCGACTGCTTCGTGTATTAGACGACGCAAACGCGAATGCGAGCTCTAACGCTAACGGTACTATTGGTTACTTCCCCCTTTCGGCTCAACTGTTTGATATAACCAATACTGAAGCGACTGCAGTTACTGGATTTAAAGAAGCTAACCAAGCTATCGAAGCCAAAAAGCGCAATGTATTTAACCAGCTTGACGCTTTCGCGGTAGAAGAACCAGAAGCAAAACTGGTAAAGCAACAATTAGCCTCTTTCCAATATCTCAATCGAGTTTTTATTGAGCTAGACCGAAATGCGGTTATCTCGCAACCAGATAAGAATCCGTTACTTGTTTCAAGTTCCAATATTAACAAGCCGTCGTCTACTGCCATTAAAAGAGTGTCGACTAGTGAAACTCAAGCCTTTTCTCTGTACTTACCACAACGACCAACGTCAATTCAGTTGATGGGGGCAATGAAAGAGTCGGTAACAATGAATCTGATTGAGCATGGAACGTTGAATGATTATCTCGATGCATTGCCGAATGGCTTTATTGGTGAATCTGCAGATAAAAGCGTGGCTTATGTTGTTCAGCCAGATGGCGTGGTACAAACCATTCAATACGCATACTGGAACGAACAGCCGGTTTACTTAGCACCAGGTGCCATCGTATTTATGGCGTTCTACTCTTTGCCATCGGAATACTCAACGTTGAACCAAGATATTGTCGATTTGCTACGTCATAAGGTTGGCCTGTAATGCTGAAACAGAAATCATTCCCTCTATCGGCAGTGTGTGCATCGGTTACCTGTGCTTTATTAATGACCAACAGTGCTTCCGTTTTTGCCGAAACAACCATAGATTCCTCTTCGATTCGAGCAGAAAAATCATCATTCGACGACACTGAATACAGAACATCGCAAATGAACTTTGGTGGTGTTGGCTTAATGCAAATGCCAACAGGCCGAATGGCACCAGAAGGTGAGTTCAACTTTAGCGCCTCGTTTAATAACGAATACTACTTTTATAACGTCAGCCTACAGGTGATGCCTTGGCTTGAAACCACCATTCGTTATACACAAGTACAAGATCTCTTTTATAGCGGTGGTGGCAATCAAGATTGCTCTCAAAACTCATTCAGTGGCTGTACTAAATACACAGATAAAGGCATCGACTTTAAACTGCGTTTAATCGAAGAAGGGTACTACTTACCAGAAGTGTCAGTAGGCGTGCGTGACTTCGGTGGTACTGGCTTGTTCGATGGCGAATTTGTCGCGGCAACCAAGCGTTTTGGGCCCGTTGATTTCACTTTGGGCATGGCTTGGGGATACATGGGCACCAGTGGCAATTTCACTAACCCACTGTGCAAAGCCAGTGACAAGTATTGTGAACGCCCGTCTGACTATAAAGGTAATGGCGGCAGTGTCGATTTTGAGCGTTGGTTTAAAGGCGATGCTGCAATTTATGGCGGCTTTGAATACCAAACCCCTTATAAGCCGTTAACCTTAAAGCTTGAATACGATGGCAACGATTACTCTCAAGATTTCCCTGTCGTACGTGGTGGTGTCGACATGACACAGCACACGCCATGGAACGTGGGTGCTGTGTACCATTTCACTGATTGGGGTTCGGCGAAAGTCAGCTATGAGCGAGGCGATACTTTAACCCTTGGCTTCGATCTTTCTACCAACTTCAATGAAATGTATTCTGTGTGGCGAGATACTGAAACAGCAGAATTGCGCCCAAGCGATGTCGAGACGGTTGATGATATTGATATGGCGGCCCTTGCAGAAGAACTTGAAACGGTCGCGGGCTATGAACAAGCGCAAATCTTGGTCGACGATAACAGCATTGTGGTCAAGGGTACTCAGGTTAAATACCGAGACAGAGATATCGCCCTTGAGCGTGGTGCGACCGTGATTGCCAACGCGGTGCCAAGTTACATTGATACTTACAAAATAATCGAAAACGATAAATCGATGGAACTCACTGAGACAACGGTAGATGCACAAGCGTTCAAAGCGGCGGCTAATAACAGTTATCTCAATGCTCAAACCAGTGATGCAACCGATACTCACGAGTTAGAGCGTAAGAAATCCGTTATTTATCATGATGGGCGTGAGCGATTCGATGTGTCGATTTCACCAAACCTAGCGCAATCGTTCGGTTCGGCTGAAAACTTCTATTTATACAGTTTGGGTTTATACACCAACGCTTCGTTCTGGGCGTTAAACAATGTTGAACTGTCGGGCTCTTTGTACGTTAACTTAGTCGATAACTACGACAAGTTTAACTATACCATCCCATCAGACGGCACTGACCAAACGCCAAGAGTAAGAACCTTATTCCGCTCTTACGTTGACGATCCGGTTCGCTTAGATCGCTTACAACTGACGTGGTTTGAAGACTACGGCAGCGGTGTCTACACCCAAGCTTACGGGGGGTACCTTGAAAGCATGTTCGCGGGTGTGGGTGGCGAAATCCTGTATCGTCCATTCAACCAAAACTGGGCGATTGGCGCAGACATGACAGCAATAAGCCAACGCGATCCAGAAAGCTGGTTTGGCACGTTTGATGAAGAGATCCAAGTCAATCCTGATAACAGCAACCGAACGTACAAAGTGATCGATAAAGGCACTACTGGCTTTATCACTGGTTATTACACCCCACAATGGGATTTCTTGAGCGATACCTTACTCAAAGTGGGGGTCGGTAAATTTCTTGCGGGTGATGTCGGGACTCGTGTCGACTTCTCTAAGCAGTTCAAGAGCGGCGTGATTGCTGGTGCGTTTGTTAGCTTAACCGACATGACAACCGAAGAATACGGTGAAGGCAGCTACACCAAAGGCTTCTATGTATCGATTCCGTTCGATCTTGTTACTGTGAAACCAAGCTCAAGCCGCGCAGGTTTTACCTGGTTACCGATCACGCGTGACGGCGGCCAAGTGTTGAATAAGCAATACAACTTGTTCGATCAAACCGATGCTCGCTCACCTTGGTTCCAAAGACCGAGTAGCGTTAAGTAGATCGAAAGCAGATGCGGGTAACGAGTAATCGGGTATCGAAGAGCCGGGAAAGGGCTGTAACGAGGTTTGGGTAACCGAGTTTTGAAGAGCTTTAAAGCAGGTGAGAGTAATTAAGCCTGCGACGAGCCTAGCTTTTGGTTCTCCCCCTTGAACGCCGTTCGTTTTTGATCGGTGATGTTCATCAAAGGGGGAGTTCGAGGGGGATATTAATCTATGTGTTACCAACCCCTCCCAGCCTCCCCTTATGTTGGTATTTTCTGCCAAGCAACAGTTGTGATAAAGGGGAGGAGCCAAAAGCATCCCGACACGGCTTTAGGCTCTTCGTTTACTCGTATCTCGCTACTCTCATCTGCTCTTTAGCTCTTCGCCACTCGTTCACTCGAATCCCGTGTCTGCTCTTTAACCATTCAACTAGGTTGATAATAAACACAAATTGTGGATAATGCATACGCAATAAAATAACCGGGTGAAAGTCCGATCTTTGGCTCGGTTTATGACAAAAAACCTCTATCTCAATTCCAGATAGATAGAGGCAGATTAACTACGCAGTGTGATGTCGCGGAATATCAAAGGGCGGTAGCGTTCCTATCTTTGATATTAAGTGGGAGCGATATCACAGTAATAGCCCTCCTTAACTCTATTAAATACTGCGTAGCTGATAAAATTGTTTGTTCTAACTTCTTTGGGTGTCCTTTGGGATATCACGACACATTCCGTTTCTATGACTTGGTTAACATGAAGATTAATAAAAATCGTCTCCTTTTAGCGCTCCTTCCTGTATTGCTTGCAGGGTGTACTACTCCAGGAACTCACCTTTCTACTGGCAACAAAAATGTGATTCAGCCTTCAGAGGAACAGCAAGAATCTGATATCTCTGATGTGGTTAACCTTTACCCACTGACAGCTCAATCAGTATCGACTTACCAAACGGGTACATTGTCGGTGTCACAAGCCAACCCTGAACTCGACGTAGACATCGCGAAGTATGAATACAAAGTCGGCGTGGGCGATATCTTAAATATCACGATCTGGGATCACCCTGAACTGACCATTCCTGCGGGCTCTTACCGTAGTAGTACTGAAGCGGGTAATTGGGTTCATGCTGACGGCACTATTTTCTACCCATACATTGGTACAGTAGAAGTTGCAGGAAAAACGGTTCGTGAAATTCGTTCTGATATAGCGGAACGTTTGGCGAAATACATCGAAAGCCCTCAAGTTGATGTAAACGTAGCGGCTTTCCGATCTAAGAAAACCTACATTACCGGTGAAGTATCTAAACCTGGCCAGCAGCCAATCACTAATATCCCTTTAACGTTACTGGATGCCGTGAACCGTTCTGGCGGTTTGTCTGAAGATGCTGATTGGCGTAATGTTTCATTAACCCGCAATGGCGTGGAAGAGAACCTTTCACTTTACGGTTTGATGCAACGTGGTGACTTAACTCAAAACCGCTTACTTCAAGCCGGTGATATTGTTCACGTACCGCGTAATGACAACCAGAAAGTGTTCGTGATGGGTGAAGTGAACGATCCTCAACTACTTAAGATTGATCGCGTTGGGATGAGCCTAACCGAAGCACTCAGCAACGTAGGTGGTATTAACCAGCTGACGGCAGATGCAACGGGTGTGTTTGTGATCCGAACTTCTGATGATAAATCAGAACGCATGGCGGACATCTACCAACTGAATATGGAAGATGCATCAGCCTTAGTGATTGGTACCGAGTTTGATTTAAAACCTTACGACATTGTTTACGTAACGGCAGCACCCATCAGCCGTTGGAACCGTGTAATTGGACAGCTTGTGCCTACCATTTCTGGCTTTAACGAGCTGACCGAAGGTATGTTGCGCGTCCGTAATTGGTAATAAGCCCTGGTTTGTAATAAACCCTAATTAATCATCAGGTTGCACTTAACGTGTAACCTGATTTTTACATCTAAAAGTAAACCCAGCTTATAGGCCCAATACAATTAGAGACAATTATGTTTAATAAAATTTTAGTCGTATGCGTGGGCAACATTTGTCGTTCCCCGACGGGAGAGCGAGTTTTACAAAACTTGCTGCCTAACAAAGAAGTGGCCTCTGCCGGTATCGCGGCCGAGAAAAGCCGTTTAATTGGTAAGCCTGCAGACGACACTGCCATTTTAATCGCCGCTGAAAATGGGGTTGATGTTGAAAACCATCAGTCTCAGCAAGTTACGCCACAGCTTTGTGCTCAGTATGACTTGATCTTGGTGATGGAGAAGGGCCATTTAGAAGCGCTTACTCAAATATCGCCGGAGGCTCGCGGAAAAACCATGCTGTTTGGTCAGTGGATTGGCCAGAAAGACATTCCTGACCCTTATCGTCAAAGTCGTGAGGCCTTTGAACACGCTTATAAGCTGATTGACGAAGCGGCGCAAGCTTGGGCAAAAAAACTGTAGGTTTAAATGCAATAGATTTTAGATGCAGTAGGTTTTAAATAGACAGCTTTTTAAATGTCATGCTCTATACGTAGACGTGGCTAAGCCACCAATAGAATCATATAAAAGAGAAGTGCGTGGAGCGTATTTCTCTTCAAAAAACTAGTTTAGGAAGTAGCAATCTGATGACAACACAACCCTCTCAGCAATCGCATACAGATAACCCTGATGAGATCGATTTAGGAAAACTGCTTGGCATTCTGCTGGACGCTAAATGGCTAATCATGCTCACCACATTCGTTTTTGCTGTGTTTGGTATTGCGTTTGCATTGCTTTCAACGCCGATATACAAAGCCGATGCCCTGATCCAAATTGAAGAGAAAAGCTCTGGCGGCATTTCTTCAATGGTTGGTGATATGGGAGACATGTTCTCTCAGGAATCTTCTGCCACGACAGAAGTGGAGATCATCAAATCGCGTATGATCTTGGGTGAAACGGTTGATAAGTTTAACCTCACCACGGTGACATCTCCCAACTATGCACCTATCGTAGGTAAAGGTTTTGCTCGCTTAACCGGTGACATCAACCACATCGCAGTGAGCCGCTTTACTTTGCCAAGCTATACGAGCGGTTACGCACACACCATTCAAATTCTCGATGTCGAGCAGGGCACTTACCAACTGGTTCGTGACGATGGGCGCGTTATCTTGCAAGGCAAGGTGGGTGAGCTAGCCACAGCCGACGACTACAGCTTGTTTGTGGCAGGTTTCGAATCTCATAACGGTTTTGAATTCTCGATTGGCCAACGTAGCCGATTGCAAGCGATCGAATGGCTGAAATCTTCTTTGTCTCTTTCTGAGCAAGGAAAGCAAACCGGTATTTTGAAGCTAAGTTTCGAAGGGGAAAACAAGCAGCAGATTTCTGAAATTCTTAATCATATTAGTCAGACTTACTTCTTACAAAACGTGAAACGTAATTCTGCGGAAGCAGAGAAGAGCTTACAGTTCTTAGAGAGCCACCTTCCTGGTATTAAATCTGAGCTAACGGGCTATGAAGACACGCTAAACAACTATCGTCAAAAGAACGAATCGATCGATTTGGGTTTAGAAGCACAATCAACCTTGAAAGTAATGGTAGAGCTTGAAGCGCAATTGAATGAACTAACATTCAAAGAGAGTGAAATCAGCCAACGCTTTACTAAAGATCACCCAGCATACAAAGCCCTGCTTGATAAACGTAAGACACTACTAGGCGAGAAAGACCGTCTAAACAAGCAAGTACAAAAGTTGCCAAAAACACAACGTGAAGTACTGCGTATGACACGTGATGTTGAAGTAAACCAACAAATCTACATCCAGCTATTAAACAAGGTTCAAGAGCTGAGCATTATCAAGGCCGGTACGGTTGGTAACGTTCGTATCTTAGATGACGCGCAAGCGTATGCAGGTGCAGTGAAACCGAAGAAGCCATTGATTGTTGTATTAGCGACGCTACTGGGTGGCATGTTAAGTGTCGCATTTGTATTAGTGAAAGCAGCGTTCCACCGTGGTGTTGAAAGCCCAGACCAAATTGAACAAATCGGCCTTCCGGTTTACGCAGCGGTACCAAAATCAGATTTACAGATTGAGCTAACCAACCGATTTAAATCGAAGAAACAGCAAACCAAGGGCACTCAAGCACTGCTGGCGGAATCGAACCCTGCCGATCTTTCGGTTGAAGCACTGCGTGGCCTTCGTACCAGCTTACACTTTGCAATGCTCGAAGCGAAAAACAACATCTTGATGATTTCTGGCCCTGCGCCGGGCATTGGTAAATCATTCATCTCGACTAACTTTGCCGCAGTAGCCGCAAAAACAGGCCAAAAAGTATTGTTGATTGATGCCGATATGCGTAAAGGTTACCTACAACAAAGTTTTGGTGTGAACTGGGATAACGGCCTTTCTGATGTGCTGAGCGGCAAGCAAGAGTTCGCTCAATCAGTGAAAACCACACCGGTAGAGAACCTAGATATTATTACTCGTGGCCAAGTGCCACCGAACCCATCAGAGCTGCTGATGCACCCACGCTTTGCAGAACTAATGGAATGGGCATCGAAAGAGTATGATTTGGTGATTGTTGATACCCCGCCCGTACTTGCGGTAACCGACCCAAGCATTGTCGGCGCCTTCGCTGGCACCACATTAATGGTCGCGCGTTACGGTCAAAACACCATTAAAGAGATAGAAGTGGCTCGTAACCGTTTCGAACAATCGGGCATCGAAGTGAAAGGCGTTATCTTCAACGCCATCGAGAAGAAAGCATCTAGCTCTTACGGCTACGGTTATTACAACTACGCGTATTCGAGCGACAAGAAATAAAGTTAAAGAGCAGTAACGAGATGCGAGTAACCGGGTAAACGAAGAGCTAAAGACAGTAATGGGATGCGAGTGGCGAGATACGAAAAGCGCCACTCGAATCCGTTCTTCATCTCTTGTTACTCGTTTACCCGCTCCGCTGCTAGAATCTGCTCTTTTAGCTCTTCGAATCCCGTCTACCCGCCACTCGAATCTATTCTTTATCCAATCTTCAAATTATTCGAAGACTTAGCTTTTGGTTCTCCCCCTTGAACACCGGACTATTGTGAGTGATGGTGTTAATAGAAGGGGGAGTTAGAGGGGGTTGCTAGCGATGCCTAATCAACCCCTCCCAGCCTCCCCTTATATTGATATTTTCTGCCAAGTAATAGTCGTGATAAAGGGGAGGAGCTAAAAGCACAACAACCATCTTCTTCTCCTCGCTCTTAATCTCTCCGCATCCCGTTTACTCGCTACCCGCATCTACTTCTTCACCACGCCTCCCGTTAAATACAATCCAATCGCCGCTAACACCGGATAACCAAACGCTTCATTGGTCATTTCCCCTAATGGCTTCCAATCGTAACCGTGCATGCAGCCAAGAATCACCATCACATGCAGTGCCACATAAGGAATGGTGAACAACAACACAATGTAGCGCTGTACCAACTTAAAAGGTTCATACGCTTTAAGCAGTGCCAGCTTGTGCTTCGCTTTTTCTTCATCAGTAAAAAACATCGCATCTCCTGTGTTGGTGAGTGCATCTAACCCCTTGCTAATCGAAGACTGGCTCCCGAATATTCTTCCGAACAATGTCATACTGCTCCTTGGTTTATTGATTGGCTTTGACCGCATGTATAACCTTTGACTGTATAACCTTATGGTTCGACAACCTTAGCGAGCCCTCTGCTCCGCCATTTATCCGTTGAATTAGATTCCCTATCACGTTCGTCCCTCACTGTAGGGAATGACGACTACTTTTATTAAGTGAATAATCTCACGACTCCGCCATTCTGTTGCTTTAGAGGCGAGGAACGAAGTATCTGGAATCCGCTATTAGTCTCTTCGCATCTCGCTTACTCGAATCCCGCAACTGCTCTTCAAATTATTCGAAGACTTAGCTTTTGGTCCTCCCCCTTGAACACCGGACTATTGTGAGTGATGGTGTTAATAGAAGGGGGAGTTAGAGGGGGTTGCTAGCGATGCCTAACCAACCCCTCCCAGCCTCCCCTTGTATAGGATATTTTTTGCCAAGTAACAGTCGTGATAAAGGGGAGGAGCTAAAAGCACCACTCTCACTTTATTTTCCTCACCTTTCGCATCCCGCATCTGCTCTTAAGCTTTTATCTTCAAAACAGGACACGCCTTATTCACGCCCCAATCTTTATGCCCCTTAACATTCTCATCTGAAATCAAGAACTGCTCTTGCAGTGCAGCCATCAAACCAAACAGTGCCTTGCGCTGCGCAAGTGTGAAGTTATCTTCTGGTTGCAGCTCGGCATTACAACCGCCAACCAAACAAACCCCAATATTGCCCTTGTTGTGTCCTTTCACATGCGCGCCAGTTTGCGACAGCGGCCTGCCCAATTGGACATCCCCATTGCGACGAATAACAAAGTGATACCCCACATCGCGCCAGCCTCTCTTTTTATGCCATTGGCGAATCTCGGCTACGCCTACATCTTGCTGTGGCGGCGTGGCGCTGCAATGCACAGTAATAAAGGAATATGGCGGGCAATGAGGTAAGCGGAGTAAAACCGAAACCAGGCTGAATGAATAGGATGCTGAAGGTAAACAAGGCTCTAACGAAGGGATAAGCTCCATCTTGCTAGCCTGCTCTTCCGAATCAATTCGTTCTTTGGTGTCAGCCCGCTCTTGTAAAACAGCCGCTTCTAACGGCTGATTTGGAACTCGATCAGTTGCTGGTGGAGTGTTTGACAAAATAAATCCTCGTGTTGTTGTAAATAGACGATTAAAGACGTTGATAGCGATTCTTTTAAATCAGGGTGCAATGCGATGTGTTGTCGCAGACTGGTGGCTACGGTTTTTTCATAGCCGGGGTGGTGGCTGACATAACGTAAATACATCACGTAATAACCCAGAGGCGATTCACGCCGTGCTCGGCTGATCATCCAACAAATATCGTCATAGCTGGGGGTGTCACCGCATTCATCCTCATTAAAATAACAACCTTCTAAATGGCTTTCTTTATAACCGTTAACTTCATAGCTCAGTACTTGGCCAAACCCATCACTATCACTAAAAAATAACGGCTGACGTGATTGAGTGAGGGAGTTAGCACGGCACTCGATGCTCGCCATTCCGGGTTGATACGCTGAAATAAAAAGAGAAACTATCGCCTTCATTAAGCACCTTATTGCTGCATGGGGAGGGCAATGTACTTCAACATTCTTGATTGGGGTTGGCGGGAATAACACGAAAACAGAGGAACGCAAAAAAGTGAGAGGTGCTTCGAAAAGTTACTGCCTTATAAGGTTGATGTTGCATATCTATCCGAGGCGATTAACCAAACATCTTTTCTTACAACTTATCTCATGGGCCTTTCGCCCCTAAAGCGCCAAAAAGTGTTGTTAATGCTCTGTATATCAATGGATTTCTATACGAATGACTAATTAACAAGGAGCGTTAACCATGTGTGTTTCTCTAATTCTTTCTTTTATCCCCTTAAAAACTGGCTCGCCAATAAGCAAGTTAGTGCTATTGAAATTAGCCGATAACGCAGACGCGCGCGGCGTGTGTTTTCCTTCCCTCAATTACTTGGCGCAATATTGCGAAGTGTCGGTAAGAACCGTGAAACGACACGTTAACGAGCTCGAAAAACAAGGTTTTGTGAAGCGGATAAAGCGCTTTGATGATTCAGGACGCCAGCGCAGCAACATATATCAGCTGCGCCTTCCCAGCGACAGCCACATTCAGCAGATCGATCTAGACCAAGCGAATCAAGAGAACACGAATGTAGAACAAACAGGTTTACCGTCAGCTTCGTCGGAATACCCCCAGAAGACAGAACATGCGAAGAAAACCGACCATTCAGACACTCCCCTGGGTGACTCAAGATCCAACACGGAGAGTGATCATCTGGCACACATAATCTTTCATAAAGAACATAAAACGGAGTTGATCTTGAAAAACGGCCTCTTGGATGACACCGATGTTCTTGATCCCCAAAGCGGTTCTGAACAACATGAGGTATCGACACCTAAAACCAACGTCACAAACCCCATAAGCCAACAGAATGAAGCCGTGATTCACCTGCTCACCAAAGAGGGCAGCGCGCCGATTTATCATGAGTTCTACAAAATCTTAGAGCGAACCTACCCAAAGTTAGATGTGCTGCAAGAACTGCATGCCATGCAAGCCTGGCTGTACATCAACCCCGATAAGCGCAAACCCTTTGAGCACATTGGTCACTTTGTGAATGGCTGGCTAAGAAGAAGCGCCCAAGCCAAAGCGAAGCGAGGCTCATCGCCAGTCTTTAAGCAGGCTAGAGCAGAGCGGCTAAGCAAACAAAAGCGGCTAAACCAGCAAGGGCTTCTGCTTCTACATCGACCAAGGAAGCTAAAACCCAACCGGCAGCCAAGCCCATGGTTCACAAACAACCCACGCCCGTCTCTCAGGCCCTAGCGGACTACCAAGCCAAAAGCACCACCAATCCGTTCGAAGCACGTATCAAGGCCCTAGTTTAATCCAAATCGCCCGGCACGGATTCTAAAAAGTGACCATTCGATTTTTCACAGACGAAGCGCTTGTTTGTGCAGGTATAAGTTATTGAAAAATCATAGCTTATGAAGATAAGAGCTTAGGGGAACCAAAGGCTAGGGCAGACCAAGCGCGAATACAGACAAAAAACGTCAAGATACAAAAGTAGAATTAGGGAGAGGGCAAATGGACGATATCAGCCTAAAAAAACTGACAACGGAAGAAAAAGTCACCATTTTAGAAAAAGAGATAGCGCGAGTAGAAGGACGCATTGGCGAGTTCTTGAAACTGCTGGTTAACCACTACCCACAAGGGCTAACACGCACCGAGATTAAAGCGTTATTGGCGGTAAACAATAACCCAAGCTTCGTGTCGCTGTACCGCAACGGCAATATTTTCATTGATATAGAAAAACGCTACTGCGACGCAGCACAAGAAAACAGGTACCACATAGGCACTCAGTATCTACAAGACGTACAATGCTTCCGGTGGCTGAATGCGTGGTGAGTGTTTGTCATGCCAGAGTCAATTTCAAACTGGCTAATATGCACTTACTTTGCTAGAATGCTCCGCATATTTAAAACCGTATGAAAACCGCATAAAGCGAACAAATTGTGACTATTGCCTTTAGGAGCCAAACCTAAGGGCGGTAGCGTACCCAAATGTGGGTGGCTAGCAAGTTAAAAGGGTTTGATTAGCAGGGCAAGATCATGAAAAACCCATATGGAATAAGGGGTAGCGTGAAGTGATGTTTCCACTAATTTGTACACTGAAGTCACAACAAATTCAATACATTCAAGATCGATTTGATGATCAGATTTAGGTGTGATCATATACTGTTTTTTAACAG
Source organism: Vibrio sp. 10N.261.51.C6 (assembly GCF_041471785.1). Lineage (NCBI taxonomy): Bacteria > Pseudomonadati > Pseudomonadota > Gammaproteobacteria > Vibrionales > Vibrionaceae > Vibrio > Vibrio sp. 10N.261.51.C6. The sequence goes on from NZ_JBFRPB010000094.1 coordinate 17,287, forward strand.
CAGATATTTAGCCATAATGAATGGATTAAGCCTTTTGGACCATATTTCAGTTATTCGAGACCCTCGCCAAGCTTGGAAAATAGAGCACACGCTAACCGACATTATCTTCTTAACAATTGCAGCAGTGATTGCTGGTGCTGAAGGTTGGGAGGATATTGAAGATTTTGGTGAAGATAACTTGGAATGGCTTAGGCAGTATGGTGATTTCAAACAAGGCATACCAGTACACGATACCATTGCCCGAGTTATCAATCTTATTTCCGCCAAGCAACTGCAACGATGCTTTACTGCGTGGATGAAAGACTGTCATGAGACGACAGAGGGTGAAGTGATTGCTATCGACGGCAAAACTCTCAGAGGCACATACAACAAAGACAAGCGTTGTGGTGCAATCCATATGGTTAGTGCCTTTAGTGCAGCAAACCAAGTTGTACTAGGACAAGTGAAGACTGCGGATAAAAGCAATGAAATAAAAGCGATCCCTGAACTGCTTGAAATGCTTTCCTTGCGAGGTTGTTTAGTGACTATTGATGCTATGGGATGCCAGAAGGATATAGCTGAAAAGATAGTCGCTCAAGATGCAGATTATCTCTTAGCGGTAAAAGGTAATCAAAAACGATTGGAGCAAGCGATTAGCCAAGTGTTTAATTCTAGTATGATTAATAGTTTTGAAGGTGATAAATACGTCACTCAAGAGAAAGGGCATGGTCGTACAGAAACGCGTTTGAGTATGGTTGTTCACAATACAGATTTCTTAGGCTATATAGCGTTTGATTGGGCTGAACTCTCCACAATTGGTATGGTCGTTTCAATTCGTCAAGAAGGTGATAAGCCAGCAGAAACAATGCAAATCAAGCACTACATAAGCTCAGCAAAACTAACGGCTAAAGCTTTACTAGAGAGCACGCGAGCACATTGGAGCATTGAAAGTGTGCCGCAGGC
>NZ_JBFRPB010000095.1:0-1622 GCF_041471785.1 Vibrio sp. 10N.261.51.C6
TCTGCGTTTGCGTTGTTTTAAGCGGTAACATCGTAGCCGTCGCCGTATCCATTCGTCTAAGCGCTGCAAGCTGCTTTTCCGTATGGCGAGTTTGAAGTAGTGTTGCCAACCTCTTAGGTATTGAGTTAGTTCCGCTATGACTGCTTGCAACTCTCGCCCTCGGTTTCGCTTCGTTATCTGCCGCACTCGCTTCTTCATTTGAGTTTGTGCTGCCTTCGATAGATGGATTGTTCCATCTATCCCGAAGCGGTGGCTTAAGTAAGTCCGCTCTGTCACTCTTGTCGCACCACTTTTCTCTCGATTTACCGTGAGCTTCAGCTTTTGCTCCAAGAACTCCGTTATCGACTCTTTAACTCGATAAGCGGCTTCTTCACTATGAACGTAGATTTGGCAGTCGTCTGCATATCGACAGAACTTATGCCCTCTGCGCTCTAACTCTTTATCCAGTTCATCTAATACGATATTGGATAGCAACGGGGATAATGGTCCACCCTGTGGTGTCCCTCTTTGTCTCTGTTCAACCATCCCGTTTCGCATTATGCCTGCCTGTAGATATGACCTGATGAGCTTCAACACTCGTTTATCACTGATGTCCTGTGACAGTCTGTACATCAGTCTATCGTGATTCACTGTGTCGAAGTATTTCGCTAGGTCGATATCTACAACATAACCTCGACCTTCTCGGATGTAATGACTGGCTGCCGTTAATGCATGGTGCGCACTGCGGTTTGGTCTAAATCCGTAACTGCTATTGGAGAACTTGGGGTCATAGATATCTGACAGTACTGAGGTCATTGCCTGTTGGACAACTCTATCAAGCACGGTTGGGATACCTAGTTGCCTTACGCCACCACTAGGTTTAGGGATTTCTACACCAAGTACCGGTTGAGGTTGGTAGCTTCCTTCCAGAAGACTCTGGCGAAGCGCTTGCCCATTTGAAGCCTGTCGAAGTGTTGAGATAGTCGCATCTATGTCGAGTTTGTCGACACCTGCACATCCTTTGTTCTTCTTCACTCTTCGTAGAGCTTGATTCAAGTTGGTTGAAGAGCAGATTTGCTCCATCAACGACGTTGAGATCACCAAGACTCGTCCTCCTGTTTACGCCAATCATGCTTGTCATTCTTCATCACCATGAGCTTTACTTGCTGTATCGCCCATTGGGACGTAGAGATGGTTTTCATCTTGCTATGACCCCACATGATTGAGTGTCTAGTGACTGCTTCTTGATATATTCAGTTCGGGCCTTCCCTTAAGTTGTACTTCCTTAAGGTACTATGCCTTCTGCTGACTTCTTATTGCTCGTCATACCGCATCGCTGCTGTATTAGTCTCTATCGAGACAAGTAATAAGATCTCCCGAGGTAAGACGTTGCTCTTTCCCTTGGCCGTGCCTGATTTATCACTACACACTTCCCGTCGAGGCATCGGGCTATTCTATCTATTGCTAGGTTGCCCAAGTTGTAATGACCTACTATCAGATTTCTGTTCGTCCCAACCAAGTTTTGCCATTTGCTTCCTTCAGATTTCACCTCACGGTGAACACCCTTGCATAGGCTAACGGTTCTCGCTCGACTGAGCCCGTAGAGGACTTTCACCTCCTAGATCAACGCCATGCTCGGCGCA